>DATLLN010000143.1:0-5341 GCA_035537835.1 Gaiellales bacterium | reverse complement strand
CCGGGCGTGGCCCGGGTCGTCGGCGACCGGAATCAGCTCGTGCGGGTCGTCGACCGGGCAGCGGTCGAACGCCTGCGGGCAGCGCGGGTGGAACCGGCAGCCGGAGGGCACCTGCGACGCGTCGGGGAGCTCGCCCTCGAGATGGCACACGTCGGCGGGCGCGACTCCGGCACCGACTCCGGCACGGTACCGGAGTCGGTACCAGGGTAAATGTGCCGCCGTTGGTGATTCGCGCGGGGTTCGTGACGCGGTCGACGGGTGCGTGACAGGTCGATCGCCCCGTCCGGGTTCGCCGGTAGCGTGCGGCGGATGGCGGGCCGCACCCAGACCGCGCTCTACCGCGAGATCGACCTCGACCTGTCGTGGTCCGAGGACGCCCTGCCGCAGGCCGACCGCACCAAGCACGTCCACGGGCTGCACCCCTACCTCGGCAAGTTCGTCCCGCAGCTGGCCGAGGCGTTCCTGCGCCGCTGCTTTGCGCCCGGCCAGCGCGTGCTCGACCCGTTCATGGGGTCGGGGACGACTCTGGTCGAGGCGAGCGTGCTCGGCATGGACGCGACCGGCATCGACATCTCGGCGTTCAACTGCCTGCTCGTCCGGGTGAAGACCGCCGACGCCTCACCCGCGGAGATCGAGCTGGCGCTGCGCGCAACGCTGGAGCGGGCCGCGCACATCGACCCGGCCGGCGAACCGGCCACCCCGTGGCTGGAGCGCTGGTACGCGCCGGGCGCCCTGCGCGACCTGCTCGCGTACCGTGCCGCCGCCCGGCAGCTCGACGGGCCGGCCGCGGACGCCGCCGCCATCGTGCTCTCCCGCGCGGCGCGCTCGGCGCGCGCCACCACCCACTTCGACCTCGACTTCCCCCGCGAGCCCGCGACCGGCGAGTACTGGTGCCACAAGCACCGCCGCACCTGCCGGCCGGTCGAGGAGGCGGCCAAGTTCCTGCGCCGCTACACGGCCGACACCGCGGCCCGTCTCCGCGCCTTCGCCGCCGAGCGAGGCGACGGCGCGGTGCGCATCCTCCACGGCGACGCCCGCGCCGTCGCGGTCCCAGAGCCAGCTGACGGGATCCTCACCTCGCCGCCGTACCCGGGGCTGATCGACTACCACGAGCAGCACCGCTACGCCTACGAGCTGCTCGGCCTACACGACCGGCGGGCGGAGGAGATCGGCGCGGCCGCCGCCGGGCGGTCGCTGCGTGCGCGGGCCATCTACGTCGACTCGATCGCAGCGACGCTGCGCCACACGACGGCCGCGATGGCGGCGAGCGCCCCCGTCGTGATCGTCGTCAACGACTCGCACGACCTCTACCCGGACATCCTCGACCGCGCCGGCCTGACGCTGGAGCAGCGCGTCACCCGGCACGTCAACCGGCGCACCGGCAGGCGCGCGGGCGAGTACTTCGAGGACGTGCTGGTCTGCCGGACTGGCTAGCGAATGCGGTCGACCCAGCGGCCCCACGGGGCGGCCGGATCGGCGACCGCGGCCGCCGCGAAGATCTTCGCCAGATCGCCGAAGACGAAGGGCCACAGGCCGTAGTGCAGGACGGTGGCGCCGGCGCCCGTCCAGGCAACGGGGATCGCCTGATGCAGCCAGATCAAACCGCAGACGTAGACAGCGACGCTCGCCAGCAGCATCGCCGGTACGGTGATGTAGAAGCTCCGCCCGAACCGGTCGCAGACCAGCCCGACGATCAGCGCACCGAGCACGAACCCGTACAGGTAGCCGCCACTGGCATGCAGCGGATCGGCGGTCGTCAGGCGGTCGATGCCGCCCAGGCCGTCGGCGAACACGGGCAGGCCGATCGCGCCGGCGGCGAGGTACAGGAGCTGGGCGGCGACCCCCAGGCGGGCGCCCAGCACGGCCGCCGTGGAGAACACGGCGAACGTCTGGAGCGTTGTCGGCACGGGATAGCCGAACGAGATCTGCGCCGCGATGGCGGTGATGCCTGCGGCGGCGACAACCAGCAAGGCGTCCCGCGCCAGGCTGTGCTCGCGGGTGGCGGTGACGCCTCTGCCTCTCATCTGCTGTCTCCCTGACGGTTGGGGTGCACGGGGGTAGGACGATATCGGCCCGGGGACGGTTGCGGCTCCACGTCTAGAGTGACCGGATGGAGCCGCGCGAGCTGACCGCCGCCGTCCTGGCCGAGGCCGATCGCCTGGAGCTCGCCGCCTGCGGCGTCTGCCGGGCGGAGCCGTACCGGCGGGCCGAACGAACGATCCTCGAGCGCCGCGAGCGCGGATTGTTCGCCGACATGAGCTTCACGATGCGCCGTCCGGACCGCTCGTGCCACCCCGAGCTGCTGGTGCGCGACGCCCGCTCCGTGGTGGCCGCGGCCCACAGCTACGCGCGCCCCGAGCCGGCCAAGCCCGGCGACGAGCCGCGCGGACGGCTCCCCCGGTACACCCGTCGCGACGAGTACGCCGTGCTGCGCGACCGGCTTCGAGCGCTGGGCGAGCACCTGCGCGAGCTCAGCGGGGCGCGGTTCGTGGTGCACGTGGATGCCAACTGGCACGTCGACCGCTAGGCCGCCGTCCGGTCGGGCATCGCCGTGCCCGGAAAGAACACGATGGCGATCACCCGCCGCCACGGCTCCTGGGTCGTGCTCGGGGTGCTGGTCACCGACGCCGACCTCGCCGCCACCCACGCCGACGCCGAGACCGCCGCCTGGGACGCGTGCGGCGAGTGCCGGGCCTGTATCGACGCCTGCCCGACCGGCGCGATCCTCGAGGAGGGAGCCCTCGACGCGCGGCTCTGCCTCTCCTACCTGTCGCAGTCGCGGCTGGATGAGCTGCCGTTCGCCGAGGCGTTCGAGGACCGGGTCTACGGCTGCGACATCTGCCAGGACGTGTGTCCGTGGAATCGGGGCGCCGAGCGCCGGGCCGGCGAGCTCGAGCCGGACGACGCGGACGACGTCTTCCCGCGGCTGGCCGACTGGCTGGATTCGCCGCCGGATGCGCTCGCGGAGCGCTACCGCAGGCTCTACGTCCCCGACCTCGACGGCCGCCACCTCCAGCGCAACGCCCGCGTCGCGCTTGCGAACGTCAGCCGCGAGCGGGCTCGGGCTCGGCCGTCGTGAGCAGCGACTCGGCCTGGTCGCGGACGGCCTCGCGCAGCCAGTCGGGCCCGAGCACCTCGGCCTGCCCGCGGTGCGACAGCACCTTGGAGAGCAGCCAGCGCACCGAGCCGTAGGGCACCGTTGCGACGGCGCCGCCCTCGGCCGCCGGCTCGATCGACGTCGGCCGCTCCAGCTCGAGCTCCGCCGTGTGCCCGGTGTAGAGGATGCGGGCCGTGCCGGCCTCGCTGTCCAGACCGTTGGTCAGATCCTGCATCTCGAGCCGCGGCTCGAAGCGCTGGCCGATGATCTCGGCGCGCTCCACGTACTGCACTTTGAACGTGCGCCGCGCCTCCTTGGAGAGATCCCAGGCCTCGACGTACCAGCCGGTCTCGTCGCGGTGCAGCAGGTGCGGCTCGATCGCCCGCTCGGAGTACTCGCCGCTCGACCGGGACAGGTAGCGGATCCGCGTCACCAGCTTGTCGCGCACCGCCTGGTTGAGCACCGTGACGGTCGACTCCTCGTCGAGCGAGGGGGCCGGTGAGGGCGTGTCGCGCAGGGAGTAGTCGCCGAACGACGCCTGCACCTTGTCGCGCACGGAGGCGAGCGTCGTGTGCGCCTCGGCGGCGATCAGCGGCGCGACCACGTCGAGTGCGCGGATCAACGCCTTGGCCTCGAGCGGTGACAACCGTGCCGGGCGGCGGAAGGTGTCGCCGTAGAGCTCCTTGTCGACGTGCACCGAGCCGTTGTCCGTCGCGCAGTAGACGGCGTAGCAGCCGCCGCCGAAGTTGACCAGGTTGAGCAGGTCGAGGTGCTCCTCGAGCTCGTCCTGGGTGAGCCGGAAGCGCTCGCGGATGTCCGCCGAGGAAACGGTGGCGGAGGTCTCGTCGCCGCACCGCTCCAGCAGGAATGCGAGCAGCGCCTGGAGCAACGCGAACCGCTCCGGTGCGACCGGGCCCTGGGCGCGGGCGGAGCTCTGGGGCGCCGCGTGCTCGGCCCGCGGCTCGGGTGTCGCGTGCGACGGCCGGCCCTTGTGCAGGCGGACGATCCGCTTCAGATCCTTCTCGACCATCCGCGCCAACTCAGGCGGCTCGACCGGCCGCACCTGCCCGAGGTGCTGGAGCACCAGCTGGGACAGCGGCTCGAGGTCGGTGTACTCCGTGACCAGCGTCGCCGAGCCGTCTTCGTGCTCGGTGATCTCGCTGCGCCGGCCGTACAGCCGGCGGGCGACGAACGTGCTGTCGGGCGCGATCCAGAGCACCGCCTCGCCCTCGGTCTCGTCGCCCAGCTGCCAGGACAGCCGGTCGCGGTAGGCATTGACGTCGAAGTCGGCGGGGATCCGGAAGTCGCGCTCGCGGCGGGTGGCGAACTTGATCTCGCTGCCCATCCGCGACACACGGTACGTCTTGCGCCGCGGCTCCTCCTCCGGCACCTCGAGGTCGTCGCCGATCACGTACCAGACGCTGTTCAGCTCGAACAGGCCGTAGGGGTTGATCTGCCGCTCGCGGCGCTCGCCGCCGCCCAGCGAGCGGTAGCTGAACCGCACCGTTCGCTGCTTCGAGATCGCGAGCTCGAGCTTGGCCAGTCGCTGCGCGATCTCCGGCGTGTACACGCTGCCCAGCAGGTTGACCCGCACGGAGTCCGACCCCGGGTCGGCGGAGACGTGGCGGCCGAGCGCGAGGTTCTGCAGCGCGAGCCGCAGCGGCTCCGCGTAGGCGAACTGGCCGTCCAGCATGCCCAGGCAGTTGAGCAGCGCGGCCAGCTCCTGGTCGTTCAGGTCGATCGGCGGGAGGAAGTACTGCTCCTCGCGCAGCGTGTAGAGCTCCTCGCCGGTGAATTCGTCGCGGCCCGAGGTGATGGGCACCCCAAGGCCCTGGAGCTCTGCCCGGTCCGCGTAGTAGCGGCGCGCGAAAGCTTCGTCGCCCATGTTCGCGTAGCCCTCGACGTTGTTCTTGACGTCTCGTGCGGTGACCGGACGCTGCTCCGCCATCAGGTACGCCACCAGCGAGAGCTGGCGGATGAGCTTGTCGGCGTCGTGCGTCAAGGCTAAGGATGCAGTCTACCGGGGCAGGGAAGGCGGGTGGCTCACAGCCGTATGCCGAAATATGCTCAGGGGTCGTGATCGCCCATCTCGATCTCGATGCGTTCTACGCCGCGGTCGAGCTGCATCGCCGGCCGGAGCTCCGCGGCAAGCCGCTGGTCGTTGGCGGCGATCCGCACGGCCGGGGGGTGGTTGCCACCGCCAGCTACGAGGCGCGCAAGCACGGGATCCGCAGCGCCATGTCG
>DATLLN010000142.1:0-10890 GCA_035537835.1 Gaiellales bacterium | reverse complement strand
GCTCCCGTACCCATGCTAGAGCGTGCCCAGGCGGTCGAGCGGCCAGTACCGGAACCGCGCGATGCCGAGGATCTCGTCACGCGGCTCGGCACCCCACACCCGCGAGTCATCGGAGTTCTCGCGGTGGTCGCCCATCATGAAGTAGTAGCCCTTGGGCACCTGGATCTTGCCGGCGATCGACGTCGGCTCACCGTGTACGTACGGCTCCTTGAGCTGTGTGGCCGGCTTCCCCGGCGGCTGCACCCAGACGTGGCCGTTGCGGGTGAACAGCGTGTCCCCGGGGAGCCCGATCACGCGCTTGATGAAGGTCTGGTCGGAGTAGCCGGTGCGCTGGCTGAGGTCGGGCGTGCTGCAGACGCCGCCGCTGGTGCTGGCCGGCTTGCACACCGGCGGGTGGAACACGACGATCTCCCCGCGCTCCGGATCGCGGAACCGCAGCGTCAGCCGGTCGGCCAGCACCCGGTCGCCGGGCAGCAGGGTCGGCACCATGCTCTCGCTGGGCACCCGGTAGGGCTTGACGACGTAGGCTTGGGCGGCCAGCGCCAGCGCGATCGCCACGACCAGAGTGAGCACCAGCTCGACGATCGAGCGGATGGGGGCGGGGATGCTGTCCAGGGCGCGCATGACTGTCGGAGGTTATCGACGGCGGACCCGGATCGCTGAAGCTGGTACCTGCGGGAATTGGAACGGTGTGAGGAATCCGCTTCGCGAAGGCCGCGAGACGCGGTACCGTTTGCGAGGTGAGGGCGACGGCACGACGTCTGGTGGTTCTGCTCGCCGTGACCGCGGCGGCGCTCGTCGCTGCCGTTCCGTCCCAGGCTGCGACCACCTACACGCTGATCGGCCACGGCTGGGGCCACGGCATCGGGCTGTCCCAGTGGGGCGCCTACGGCTTCGCCTCGCACGGCTGGACGTACAGGCAGATCCTGGCCCACTACTACACGGGGACGGCGATCGACCAGTCGCCGCTGGGCTTCACCGAGCGGGTGGCGATGATGGACGGCCGGCAAACCGTCCACTTCGGCGCGTCGGCCAAGATGGACGTGGTCGCCGAGGGCGACGGCACGACCGCCAGCCTGCCCGCCGGGTCGTACCGCATCGAGGCGGGCGTGACGGCCGGCTACGAGCGGATCTGGAACACGACCAGCAACACGATCCTGCTGTCCGGTCTCGCCGCGCCGGTCAAGATCATCCCCAGCACGGCGCCGCTGCTGCTGGTCGAGCCCAGCTACCGCGGGTTCGCCAACGATCACTGGCATGGGCAGCTGCGGTTCCTGCTCTCGGGAGGCAACGTCCGTCCGGTCAACATCGTCAGCTTGGACAACTACGCGCGGGGCATCGTGCCCTGCGAGGAGTCGCCGTCGTGGCCGATCGAGGCGCTCAAGGCGCAGGCCGTCGCAGCCCGGTCGTACGCGTACCGCACGCGGAACACCGACCAGTCGATCTCCGCGATCGACACCAAGGCCGACGTCGCGAACCAGACCTACTGCCCGATCGAGCGCGAGGGCACCGCGTCCGCCTCGGCGGTCGCCGCCACCAGCCGCGAGATCGTGACCTATCAGGGCTCGGTCGCCGCGACCTTCTACTCCGCGAGCTCCGGAGGACGGACGTCGTCGATGCAGGCGTCATGGGGCTCGAGCTTCGGCTACCCGTACCTGGTGCCGGTGACCGATCGCTGGGACGGCGCCGGCGGCGCCAACCCGAACCACACCTGGAAGCCGGTCGTCTACGGGCCGATCGAGCTGGCCCGCAAGTTCGGACTGAACGGCTCGGTGTCCGCGGTCGACCAGACGATCAACGAGCCCTCGCAGCGCGTGACGTCGCTGGTGATCCACCGCAAGGGCTTCGCGCCGCTGACGCGCACGTCGGGCCAGGCCTTCTCGGCCCTCGGCCTGCGCTCGACCTACTTCCGGCTCCTGGGCGTGACGCTGACCCCGCCCGCCTCGGTCGTCAAGGGCCGCAACTTCACGATCACCGGGCGCGTGTGGCCGCGGCCGACGACGAAGGTGCTCCTCCAGTATCACGCCGACGGCGTGTCCAGCTGGACGACGGCGGGGACGCCGCTCAAGGTCGCCGCCAACGGCACCTTCTCCGTCGTCCGCCACCAGTCCGCACCGCACTCGTTCCGGGTCGTCCGCAACTCCGCGGTGTCGCCCGTCGTGCGCGTGGGCATCCACGCGGCGAAGATGGCCCCGCCCTCGAGCGGGCTCCGAACATGGGCGTGATCGCCGTCGGCAAGCGCGACGGCCGCTGGTTCGTCGACGTCCAGGGCTGCTGCGGCATCGACCGCTACCGCCGCGACTACGAGCGCGCGCACGCGGTGCAGCTGCTGCAGGACGGGGGCCGGCTGACGGCGTGGGACGCGACCGGGTTCGAGCTGACCGACCGCCGGGGCCGGCAGCACCGCTACCGCTGAGCGAGCTCCGCGGCGCCCAGCCGCAGCACCGTGTCCGCGATCTCGTCGACGTCCTGGTCGCGGGTCATCCAGTTGCAGATCACCGGGCGGAAGGCGACCGTGCCGCCGTACAGCGTGGTGCCGAAGTAGACGGCGCCGTCCGTGAGGACGGCCGCACCGATGCGGCGGTTGAGCGCATCCAGCTCATCGTCGGGTATGCCGGCCGGGCGGTAGCGGAAGCAGACGACGTTCAACGGCACGTCGGCCAGCCGCTCCAGGTCGGGCTCCTCGGCGACCCGGTGGGCGAGGCGCTGCGCCAGCTCGAGGTGGCGCTCGACCATCGCCCGGTGGCCGTCGCGGCCGTAGGCGCGGAGCGTCGCCCAGACGGCGACGCAGCGCGCGCGGCGTGAGCTCTCGACCGCCCGGTAGCCGTACGCCGGCGCGTCCTCGTCGTCCTCGACCAGGTAGGCGGCCGACAGCTCGAACGGCGCGGTCATCAGGGAGCGGTCGCGGACGAAGGCGAAGCCGCAGTCGTAGGGGACGTTCAGCCACTTGTGGCCGTCGGCGATCACGGAGTCGGCGCGCTCGACCCCGGCCACCAAGTGGCGGGTCTGCTCCGACACGGCGGCGAAGAGCCCGAACGCGCCGTCCACGTGGAGCCAGCAGCCGTACCGCTCGGCCAGGTCGGCCAGCGGTTCGATCGGGTCGAAGTCGCCCGCGTTCACCTCGCCGGCGCTGCCGATCAGGATCGCCGGCGCGCCGTTCAGCGCCTGGAGCTCCTGCTCCACGCGGTCGAGGTCGATCCGGCCGACGGCGTCGCCGCAGATGCGGGTCGCCCCCCGGCCGATGCCGAGCACCGCGAGCGCCTTGAGGTCGCTGGGATGGACGTAGCCTCCGGCGATCACCGGCACGGGCGGCAGGCCGGACAGCCCGTCGGCGTCGACGTCGGCGTCGTGGCGCTGTCCCCACCAGCGCCGGGCGCACGCCAGCGCGACCAGGTTCGCCCCGGTGGCGCCCGTCGTCAGCACGCCGCCCCAGGTGCGGGGCAGGCCGAACAGGTCGAGCAGCCAGCGCAGCGCGATCGTCTCCAACCGGGTGGTGAACGGCGCTGCCGTGTCCGACCAGCTGTTCTGATCCCAGGCCGACGCCAGCCAGTCGGCGCCCAGCGCTGCCGGCGTGGCACCGCCCTGGACGAAGTGGAAGAACCGCGGGCCGGTGCGCGCGAGCCCCGGTTCGCCGTGCTCGATCAGCTCCTGCAGCGCCGCGATGGCGCCGACGCCCTGCTCGGGCAGCGGGCCGCCCAGCCGCTCGGCGCCGGCATCGCCGCCGGCGGTCCGCACGGGCAGCTCGTCGAGCGACGCCAGGTACGCGCCCGAGTGCCGCGCCGTCAGGTCGAGCACGGCGTCCAGCTCGGCGCGGTCGGGGAGCGTCACTGCGCCCCCAGCAGCTCGTCGGCCGGCACCTCGCGAAGGACCCGCGCCGGTGACCCGACCACCAGCATCCGCGGGGGCACGTCGTGCAGCACGACCGCGCCCGCGCCGACGAACGCCTCCTCGCCGATCTCCACCGCTGGCAGCAGGGTCGCGCCGCCGCCCACCCGGGCTCCGCGGCGGATCACCGCACCCTTGACCAGCTCGTGACGGCGCTCCGTACGGCCCATGAAGTTGTCGTTGGTGGTGATCACGCAGGGGGCGATGAAGACGTCCTCCTCGAGCGTGCAGTACGCCGTGATGTAGGCGTTCGACTGGATCTTGGTGCGTGCGCCGATGGTCGTGTCGTTTTCGACGCAGACACCGCGGCCGATGACGACGCCGTCCTCGATCGTGCAGCGTTCGCGCACGGTGGCCAGGTCGCCGACCACGCAGCCGTCGCCCAGCACCGTGCCCGCCGACAGCACCGCGCCGGCGGAGACCCGGCACCCCTCGCCCAGGACCAGCGGCGGCAGCGGCTCGCGGCGGGCGGTCGAGCAGGGCGAGAGCATCGGTTGCTTGCCGAGCACCACGCCGTCGCCGATCGCGCTCGAGTCGCCGATCCGCGTCCCCTCGTGCACGGTCACGTTGGCGCCGAACCGCACGTCGCTCCCCACCTGCGCTCCCTCGCAGAGCACCAGGTTGGGCGCCGTGTCGGCGGGCCACATCATGCCCGGGCGGCCTCGAGCACCTGCGTCACGCCGCCCTGCTCGAGCGAGCGCTGCATCGCCTGGAGCACCTCGACCACCGCCAGCCCCTCGTCCGGCCCCGCGCGCTCGGCGTGGCCCGCGCGCACCGCATCCAGGAACGCCCGGCACTCGATCCGCAGCGGCTCCTCGCGCGAGATCTCGGGGATGTGGATGTCGCCGGTGTGCGTGCTGACGCCGCCCGTGGAGTGCACAACCGGGCCCTTGTCGTAGACGGTGATCTTGCGGTCCGGCTCCATGTCGTCGAACACGGCCATCTTGGTCGAGCCGACGACCGTCATCTTGCGCATCTTGTGCGGATCGAGCCAGGAGAGGTGCAGGTGGCCGATCTGGCCGGTGTCGAACTTCACGTAGCCGAATACGACGTCCTCGACCGAGGGTCGCACGTACGCCTCGCCGCGCGCCCAGACCTCGACCGGGCGGCCGTCCAGCAGGTGCAGCACGACCGAGATGTCGTGCACCCCGAGGCTCCACAGGGCGTTCTCGTCCTCCCGGATGACGCCCAGGTTCTGGCGGTTGCCGTACACGTAGCGCACCTCGCCCAGCTCGCCCGAGTCGATCAGCTCGCGCAGCTTGACGACGCCCGGGTGGAAGCGCAGCAGGTGGCCGACCATCAGCACGCGGCCGGTCTCGGCGGCCAGGTCGCGCAGGTCGCGTGCCTGCTCGACGCTCCAGGCCATCGGCTTCTCGACCATCACGTGCTTGCCGGCCTCCATCGCCTGCCGGGCCAGCGCGTGGTGCGTCGGCACCGGGGTGGCGAGGACGATGGCGTCAACCTCGGGGTCGGCGAGCACGTCGTCGAGCTCGGCGGTGAACCGTGTCGCCGGGTACGCGGCCTGGTAGGCGGTTCGCCGGCCCTCGTCGGCGTCGCAGGCCCAGTGCAGGTCGGCATCGGGCAGCGCGGCGAAGTTGCGGAGCAGGTTCTTGCCCCAGCCGCCCAGTCCGACCATACCCACCGTCACCCGTTCCGTCACAGCCGTTCCACTCTCCCCTCGTCGGCGGGGACCACGTTCCTGAAGTCGAGTACCAGCTTTGCACGTTCGGCGATCTCGGCGTAGTCGATCCCCGAGTGGGCGGTGACGATGCAGACGATGTCCGCGTCGGCAACAGCGCCGTCGTCCAGCGGCGAGGAGGTCAGCTCCACGCGGCCGTGGCTGACGGCGGGGACGTGTGGGTCGTGGTAGGCGAGGTCAGCCCCCAGCTCGTCGAGCAGCTCGATCAGGCGCAGCGCCGGAGACTCGCGGACATCGCCCACGTCGGCCTTGTACGACACACCGAGCAGCAGCACGCGGCTGCCGGCGACGGGCTTGCGGTGGCTGTTCAGCGCCCGGCTGACGCGCTCGGCGCAGTAGTAGGGCATGTGCGTGTTGACCTTGCCGGCCAGCTCGATGAACTCGGTCTGGAAGTCGAACTGGCGGGCGCGCCACGACAGGTAGAAGGGGTCGATCGGGATGCAGTGGCCGCCCAGCCCAGGCCCCGGGCTGAACCGCATGAAGCCGTACGGCTTGGTGGCCGCGGCGTCGACAACCTCCCAAACGTTGAGGCTCAGCCGGTCGCACAGCATCGCCAGCTCGTTGACCAGCGCGATGTTGACGCTGCGGAAGATGTTCTCGAGCAGCTTGACCAGCTCGGCGGCGTCCGGCGAGGACACCGGCACCAGCCGGTCGACGCAGATCGAGTACAGGGCGACGGCCCGGTCGAGGCAGGCAGGCGTCAGGCCGCCGACCACCTTGGGCGTCGTCCGCACGGTGAAGTCCGTGCGGCCGGGGTCGATGCGCTCGGGCGACATCGCCAGATGGAAGTCGCGGCCGGCGACCAGCCCGTCGCGCTCCAGCACAGGCTGCAGCACCTCCCGCGTGGTGCCCGGGTAGGTGGTCGACTCGAGCACCACCAGCTGGCCGCGGCGGAGGTGCGGGCGGATCGACTCGGTGGCGCTGGCGATGATCGAGACGTCCGGCTCGCGGTTCTCGGAGAGCGGCGTGGGCACGCAAATCAGGATCGCCTCGGCGTCGGCGACCGCCGCGTAGTCCGTGGTGGCAGCGATCGAGCCCGCCTGGACGAGCGGCGCCAGCGTGGAGCCCGGCACATCCTCGACGTGTGTCCGGCCGGCCGCCAGTTCGGCGACGCGCGCGGCGTCGACGTCGACGCAGGTGACGCGGCAGCCGGCCTCCGCGAAGGCCACGGCCAGCGGAAGCCCCACGTAGCCCGCGCCGATGATCGCGATCTGGGCTGACATCGGCCTGATGCTAACCGCCGGTCCTGCCCCAGGCGGCGATGACGGAGGCGATCCGCTCGGCGGCCCGGCCGTCGCCGTAGAGCGGTGGATGCTCCGCCGGCGGCGCCAGCCCGTCGGCCAGCGCCTCGCGCACCGCGCCGGCGTCCAGCCCGACCAGCCGGTTCCATCCCAGCTCGATCGTCTCCACCCACTCGGTGGTGTCACGCAAGGTGACGCATGGGACACGGTGGAGGTACGCCTCCTTCTGCACGCCGCCTGAGTCGGTCAGGCAGACGCGGGCGGATGCGAGCAGCGCCGTGAAGTCCAGGTAGCCGAGCGGCGGGCACAGCGTCGCGGCGGCCGCAGCCCGGTCGAGCAGGCCGGCCGACTCCAGCGCCGCGCGGGTGCGCGGATGCAGCGGGAAGACCAGCGGACCTGCGACCGCCTCCAGCACTTCGACCAGCGGCTCCATCGCCTCGCGCACGGTGTTCGACTGGCGGTGGGCCGTGATCAGCGCGTAGGCGCCCGGCTCCACGCCCATCCGCGCGAGGGCGTCCGACCGGCGCTGCGCGATCGGGCCGAAGTGCCGGGCGACGTCGACCATCACGTCGCCAACCAGGTGGACGCCGTCGTGGATGCCCTCGGCCGCCAGGTTGGCGACCGCCGTCTCGCTCGGGCAGAACCGCAGGTCGCAGATCACGTCGGCCACCACCCGGTTGACCTCCTCGGGCATCGCCCGGTCATACGAGCGCAGGCCGGACTCGACATGTCCGGACGCGTAGCCGGACTTGGCGGCGACCAGCGCGCCGGCCAGCGTCGAGTTCGTGTCGCCGTACGTCAGCACCAGGTCGGGCTCCTCGGCGGCCAGCACGGGCTCCAGGCCGGCCATCATCCGCGCCGTCTGCACGGCGTGGGGCCCGGAGGCGCCCTCGATCCGGTGGTCGGGCGGCCGCAGCTCGAGCTCGGCGAAGAACACGTCGGAGAGCACGGCGTCGTAGTGCTGCCCGGTGTGGACGAGCACGTGCTCGCAGACCGGGTCGAGCGCGCGGACGAGCGGCGCAGCCTTGATGAACTGTGGCCG
Source organism: Gaiellales bacterium (assembly GCA_035537835.1). Taxonomy (GTDB): domain Bacteria; phylum Actinomycetota; class Thermoleophilia; order Gaiellales; family JAICJC01; genus DATLLN01. The sequence goes on along the minus strand of DATLLN010000142.1, from coordinate 3,023 downwards.
GTTGCCGACCACGGAGACGACCTTCACGCGTCCAGCCTAACTGCCGAGCCGGGCGCTGATCTCGGCGAGCTGGCCGGTCGCGAGCAGGACGCCGACGAACACCAGCACCAACCCGGACGCGCGCGTCACGGTTTCCCAATGCGCGCGAAGCGGCCGCGTAGCGGCCAGCGCGGTCGACAGCCAGATCCCGGCGGCGAGGAACGGGATGGCGAGGCCCAGCGAGTAGGCGAACAGGAGCACGGCCCCGTCGGTCGCCCGGCCCTCCGTGCCGGCGACGGTCAGGATCGCTCCCAGCGTGGGGCCGATGCACGGCGTCCAGCCGATCGCGAACGCCGCGCCGGCCAGGCCCGCCCACAGCGCGCCGTCGTGGCCGAACTGCATCGGCAGCCGCGCCTGGCGCTGGAGGAACGTGATCCACCGGGGGGCGAGCATGACGATGCCCATCGCGATCACGATCGCGCCGCCGATCAGCTCCAGGCCGCGGCGGTGCTCGAGGAACTGGCTGCCCAGGATCCCGGCGCCGGCACCCGCCAGTGTGAAGATCACCGTGAAGCCGGCGACGAATCCGGTGGCCGCGCCGACCACCTTGGCGCGCCGGTCCTCCAGCTCGCGCGCCGGCACGCCGCTGACCAGCGACAGGTAGCCGGGGACGAGCGGCCAGACGCAGGGGGAGACGATCGAGACGACGCCGGCGGCGAACGCGACGGCGAGCTGTGTGGCGGACAGGCTCACGAGCTCACCAACCGGTTGAGCGTCGACGCGATCCGCTTCTCGGTGGTCTGCCCGTCGACCTGGTCGACGATCCGGCCCTTGGCGTCGATGATGAACGTCACCGGCTGTCCGGGCACCTTGAAGGCGCGGGACAGGTCGTCGCTGCCGTCCCACAGGATCGGCCAGGTCATGCCGTACTTCGCGGCGAACGCCTCGACGCCCGAGCGGGTCGAGTCGCGGGCGATCGAGAGCATATGGATCCGCCCCCGGTAGTCGACGGCGGTCTGGGCGATCTGGCCGGCCTCCTCCTTGCACGGCTGGCACCAGTGCGCGAAGAAGTTGACCACGACCGGCTTGCCTCGCAGGTCGGCCAGCGCGATGCGCTTGCCGGCCATCGTGTCCCCGGCGACGTCCGGCTCCGGATGGGCGGTGAAGCTCCCGGCCGTGGAGGCCGGCTCGAGCGCATCCGTGCGGCTTCGCCCGAACACGACGATGGACAGGACGAACACCGTCCCGAAGGTGATCGCTGCGACGGTCAGCACGCGGCGCATGCGCCGTATCGTAGGCCTCTAAGAGCTACTCGGTCGGCGGCAGACCGTCGAAGCGGCGCGCGAACGTGGCGACCAGCTCGGCGCAGGCCTGGAGGTCGTCCAGGTCGAGCAGCTCGTTGGGAGAGTGCATGTAGCGCAGCGGGATGCTGACGACGATCGAGGGCACCCCGGCCCGGGACAGGAAGATGGCGTCGGCGTCCGTCCATGTGTGGCCGTCGGCGGGCTCCACCTGGTACTCGATCCCGGCCGCCTCCGCTGACTCGATCAGCATCTCGAACATCACCGGGTGGATCGCGGCGCCTCGCGACAGGCCCGGGCCCTTGCCGATCTGCACGTGGCCGTACTTCTGCTTGGACACGCTCGGGTAGTCCGTCGCGTTGGTCACGTCGACGGCGATCGCGGCGTCCGGGGCGAGCGCGAACGAGGTGGTGTGCGCCCCCGCGAAGCTGGTCTCCTCGGAGACGCTGGCGACCGCGGTCAGCCGGCAGCCGCCGGGCTGCTCGGCGTAGAGGCGGACGGCCTCCGCGGCGACCCACGCACCGGCGCGGTTGTCGACGGCGCGACTCGCCATGCGCGTGCCCTGCAGCGGCAGCGCGGGTTGCTCGAGCACGGCCAGGTCGCCGGTGCGGACGACCTTGCGCGCCTCCTCGCCGGACGCAGCGCCGATGTCGATCCACATCTGGTCGATCTTGGTCTGGGTCGTCCGCTCGTCACCCTCCTGCAGGTGGCGCGACTTCTTGCCGACGACGCCGGCCACCGGGCCGTCCTTCGCCAGCACGCGCACGCGCTGGCCGACCAGCACCTCGGGATCCCAGCCGCCGACCGGGCCGAACCAGGCGAACCCGTCGTCGTCGACGTGCGTGACGACCAGGCCGATCTCGTCGATGTGGCCCATCACCATCAGGTGGGGAGGCCCCTCGCCGGCCGACGCCGTGCTCGACCCCAGGGCGTCCGTTGTCACCTCGGCGAAGCCGGAGGTGTAGCCGCGCCAGACCCGCGCTGGGCCGCGTTCGTCGCCGGACGGTCCGGCGGCCGCGAGCAGGTCGAGAAAGAAGCTTTTGGACTCGTCGCGCATGAGCGGGGGCAACCATAGTCGATGCGTCGCTGCATGCGCCGGTGCCTGGTTAGACTGCCCGTTCCGGGGCCGTTAGCTCAGCTGGTAGAGCAGGGGACTCTTAATCCCAAGGTCGTAGGTTCGATCCCTACACGGCCCATCAACCACGATCCGGCCCGCGGCGGGTTTCGTTCGATCTGGATGATGCGCCCCCGCTGCGTAATTCTGGAGTCTGCGGGCCGGTGATCCTTCTCTCTGACACAGCCGTCGACCTGGCGCGTGCCCAGTTCGCGACCACGTCGCTCTATCACTTCCTGTTCGTGCCCCTCACCCTCGGGCTAGGCCCGATCGTCGCCATCTTCCAGACGCAGTGGCACCGGACCGGCGACGAGGCGTGGCTCAAGCTCACGCACTTCTTCGGCACGCTGTTTCTGATCAACTTCGCGATCGGTGTCGCGACCGGTCTCGTCCAGGAGTTCCAGTTCGGCATGAACTGGTCGGTCTACTCGAAGTTCGTGGGAAACGTGTTCGGCGCGCCGCTCGCGATCGAGGGCCTGGCGGCCTTCTTCCTGGAGTCGACGTTCCTGGGCCTCTGGATCTTCGGCTGGCAGCGGCTCTCGCCGCGCCTCCACCTGGCCACCATCTGGCTCGCCACGCTCGGCACGTGGCTCTCGGCCTTCTTCATCCTGGTCGCGAACTCCTGGATC
>DATLLN010000141.1:0-13312 GCA_035537835.1 Gaiellales bacterium | reverse complement strand
GGTCGGACACGTCGACGCCGTCGAACAGGATCTGCCCGTCGTCGATCTCCTCCAGCAGGTCCACGCACCGCAGCAGCGTCGACTTGCCCGAGCCGGACGCCCCGATCAGGCAGATCACCTCGTGCTCCGACACCGCGAGATCGATGCCGCGCAGCACCTCGGCCTTCCCGAAGCTCTTGCGCACGCCCTCGATCAGCAGGGCGGGGTCGCTCACCCTTGCCCCGCGAACTGGCGCCGGCGGTCGCGGGCGACCAGCCAGTCCGTGAACCGGGCAAGCGGAATCGTGATCAGCACGAACAGCGCCGCGGCGCACAGGTACGGGGTGAAGTTGAAGTCGGCCGCCTGCGCGATGTCGGCCTGGCGGAACGCCTCGACCGGGCCGATGATCGCCACCAGCGCCGTGTCCTTCTGCAGTCCGATGAAGTCGTTGAGGAGCGGCGGGATCACCCGCCGCACCGCCTGCGGCACGATCACGAACCGCAGCGCCTGGAGCCGCGAGAGGCCGAGCGAGCGGGCAGCAGCCTCCTGGCTCGGGTGCACCGACTCGATGCCTGCGCGGTAGACCTCGGCGACGTAGGCCGAGTAGACCAGGATCAGCGCGACGCCGCCCCAGAACAGCTCCGACGTGGGGACGCCGGACAGCTGGAGCGACGGCACGCCGAGGCCGAGCATGACGACGACCAGGATCGTCGGGACGCCGCGGAACAGGTCCGTGTAGACGATCGCCATCAGCCGGAACGGGAACAGCACCGGCCCCGGGAGGCTGCGAAGGATGGCGATCCCCAGCGCGAAGACCAGGATCACCGCCTCGCAGACCATGAACAGCTTGACGTTGACCCAGAAGTGGCGGGCGATGTCCGGGAACCAGACCTTGACCTCGTCCCAGTTGAGGAACGACGCCTTGAACTCGGGCCAGCCCGGCGAGTTGACCACGATCAGGGTGATCGCGGTGAACACGACGACCGTGCTGGCCAGGGCGATCGCGGCGCTGCGGCCGGCGCCGCGGCCGAGGATGCGGGAGCTGCGGCTCGCTACTGCAGCGTCGGGGCGTCTGCCAGGTCGGAGAGCCACTTCTGCTCCAGCTCCGCGAGCTCCCCGCTGCTCTTCATCTCGTTCAGCGCGCGGTCGACGCAGGTTTTGAGCGGGCTGCCCTTCTCCATCACGAGGCCCCACTGATCCTCGCCGCCGGCACCCGAGAACTGCCCGGCGATGGCCAGGCCGCCCGGCTCGACGTAGGCGATGTAGTAGGCGGTCGGGAAGTCGACGGCGAGGCCGTCGATCTGGCCGTTCTCCAGCGCCTGCGTCGCCTGCGAGGTCGAGTTGTAGACCTTGGCCTCGTTGTCAGGCTGGATCACGTCCTGGATCGCCTGGTAGCTGGTGGTCGACACCTCGGCGCCCAGCGTCGCGCCCTTCAGATCGGCCAGGCTGGTGGCGTGCGCATACTGCGAGTCCTTCTTGACGACGATCGCCTGGTTGGCCTGGTAGTACGGCACGCTGAAGTCGACCCGCTGGTCACGCGGCGACTTGTCGGTGACCTGCGCCAGGTAGAGGTCGAAGTCCTTCGGCCCCGGCGCGAACGACTTGCCGAACGGCGTCACCTGCCACGTCACCTGGTCCGGCGTATAGCCCAGCTTCTCGGCGACCCCGTAGGCAACGGTGTTCTCGAACCCCTTGTCGGCGTAGGGGTCGTTGTTGAACTGGCCCTTCCACTCGTGTCCCGGCCCTCCCGTGAAGTACGGGCTGAACGCCGGATTGCTCGTCCCGATGGTCAGCTTGCCCGGGCTCAGCGTCTGCAGCTTTTCCGGCGTGCACGTGGCGGCTGACGCGGACGGCGCCGAGCCGGCCGACGAGTCATTGGCGGTCGACGAGCCGCAGGCGGATGCAACCGCGAGCAGCGCGACCAGGAGCGGGGCGATCACCATCCTGCGCATGGCGCGAAGTTACCACAGCATGATTCGGAGCCGGGCCGGTCAGCCGGCGACGGCCGCGGGAACGGCCTCGTGCAGCTCGTCGCACACCTCGGCGGCGAGCTCGACGAACGATTCGGCCGCGGCCGACCGGATCCGGTCGCGATGCCATGCGACGCCGACCACGCGAGGAGGCAGCTTGCCGTTGAGCGGCAGCAGGTCGGTGCGCGGGTCGCTGGCGTCCACGGCCAGCAGCGGCATCAGCGCGACCCCGACGCCGGCGGCGACCATCGCCTGCATCGTGCCGTTGTCGTCCGAGCGAAACACGATGTCGGCGGTCAGACCGCGCAGCGACAGATGCGTCTCGATGTGCTGGATGCTCGTACAGGTGCGGTAGCCGATCAGCGGCAGCCCGGAGATTTCGCGCAGGCTCGGCGCCGTTGTGTGTCGAGCCAACGGCGACTCCGCCGAGACGACGAGTACCCACGGGTCGTGCATCAGGTCGGCGAACTCGAACGGGCCGTCCGGAATCGGCAGCTGGATGAAGGTCAGGTCGAGCTCGCCGGCCTCGACTGCCGCGAGCAGCGTCTCGTCCTCGGCCTCCTTGAGCTGCACGGACACGCCCGGGTGGGACGAGGAGAACCGGCGGATCACCTCGGGCAGCACCCGGGTGCCCACGCTCTGGAACGTGCCGACGCGCAGCGTGCCCGCCTCGCCGTCGGCGAGCGCCGCGAGATCGGCCTGGGCGGCGCGCAGGCGGGCGACGATCCCGTCCGCGTGGCGCAGCAGCACGTTGCCCGCCTCGGTGATGGAGATCGGACGCGGACCGCCCGGGCGTTCGACCAGCCTCGTCCCCACGGCCTTCTCGAGCGTGGCGATCTGCTGGCTGACGGCCGACTGCGTGTAGCCGAGCCGCTCCGCGGCGCGGCCGAAGCTGCCGGTCTCGGCAACGGCCCGAAGGGCGGCCAGATGGCGGATCTCAACTCCGTGCCAACGATCAGGTTCCATAATACATACGAAGAGTATCTCGATTTGAGCTTATGGACAAGGCGGTCGACAATATGACCATGGAACTCCTGATCATCATCTTTCTCCTGGTGGTCGGCCCGTTGGCACTGGTGGCGGGAGCCGATTCCAGGAGCACCGATACGCGCGACACGCGCGGCTGGTTCCCCTCCACGCGCTCCCGCTGACGCGGGCGTGAGACGGCCGGTCTGAACCCGGCCCGCGGCGCGGAGCCTAGACTGACGGGCGTGCACCGCATGAGCCCGACAGGCGAAGGTTCCTGCGGGTGGAGGCTGACCTGCTCGCGGTCTGCTCGCCCATCGACCAGTCCGGCGAACGCGGGGCGGCGGTGCGGATGCGCACCGACGACGTATCCGCCGGCGGCGCCAAGCTGCGCGCGGCCGAGACGCCGCGCGTCGGAGACCGCTTCTGGGTCGAGCTGACCTTCGCCCGCCCGCGGTTCCTGGTGTTCGTCGAGGCGGAGGTCGTCCGCACCGACGCATCCGGCGCGTTCGCCGTCCGGTTCGACGGGCTGGACGAGTACGTCGAGCAGCGCGTTGTGCGATGGGTCTACGCCCAGGACCGGCGGCTGTTCGACCGCCACGCCAACGTGCGGATCCCGATCCCGATCAGGGGTCGTCTGCTGCAGGCTCGCGGACGGCGAGGCGGTCGAGGAGTTCACCGCGCCGTCGGTCGACATCTCGACCGACGTCGTCCGGATCCTCTCCGAGCGCGTCGTCCCGGTGGGCACCGCCCTCCAGGTGGAGCTGCACCTGGCCGATGATGTACCACCGTTCGCGGTGCTCGCCGAGGTCGAGTCCGCTCACCCCCAGGACGATGATCGCACCGTCTACACACTCCGGCTCGCCGAGCTCGGCATCGCCGAAGAGCACCGCCTTGTCGAGCTCGCTCTGCAGATCGAACGCGAGCAACGCCCGTAGACTGGAATCACGATGAAGGACGCGCAACAGGGTCGGCTGAAGCTCCGGGCCGCCGCGGGATTTCGCCTGCCGGCGCTCCCCGGCACGCCCCTGGAGCCCCGTCGCTACTCGTCGACCTACCACGATACGCCCGACCACCGGCTCGCCTCGGCAGGTGTCGCGCTGCGCTACCGCAGCGAGAACGGCTACGGCGCGTGGCAGCTGCGGCTGCCCGCGAACGACTCGTGGATCGAGCTCGAGCTGCCGGGCTCACCCGACCGCGTCCCGCGGCGGTTCCGTGATCTGGTGACCGCCACGCTGCGCGACCGGACAACGTCGGAGGTGGCTACCCTGGACACCATGCGGCGGGGAGTGCGGGTTGAGCGAAGCGGTCGGGTGGTCGCCGAGGTCACGGTCGACCAGGTCGTCGTCCGCGCAGGCGAGGAGTCGGTGCGGGCGTTCGACGAGGTCGAGGTCGACCTGATCGAGGGCGGCGAACGCGACCTCCGGCGGATCGGTCGGAGGCTGCACGAGGCCGGCGCGGTCGACGGCGATCAACAGCCGAAGCTGCTGCGCGCGCTGGGCCTCGCCCAGTCCGACCCGCCGCGGGTCGATCCCGAGGCGCCGCCGCGCCGCCAGCTGGCCGCGATGCTGCAGATCCAGTACCACGCCATCCTCGCGCACGATCCCGGGACGCGGCTGGGCGCCGACCCCGAGGAGCTGCACCAGCACCGGGTGGCCGTGCGCCGCCTGCGCGCGCTGCTGCGCGCGGCGCGGCCGATGATCGACCGGGAGTGGGCCGACGAGCTGCGCGACCAGCTGCGCTGGCTGGGATCGACGCTGGGCGAGGTGCGGGATCTGGACGTGCTGCTCGAGCATCTCGAGGACGAGGCGGCAGAACTCGAGCCGGACGACGCCCAGGCGTTCGCGCCGGTGCTCGCGGTGCTGGCCAATCGGCGCGAGGCCGCGCGCGCCCTGATGCTGGCCGAGCTGCGAGACCCGCGCTACATCCGCCTGCTCGAGCGGCTGGAGCGCGATCTGGCGTACCCGCCCGAGGCAGGGGAGGCGGTCAAGCCCAGGGCGATCGCCGCCGCCGAGTTTCGAGGTCTCCGCAAGGCGTGGCGCCGGCTCGGCTCCGACCCGGATGACCACGAGCTGCACGAGCTGCGGATCAAGGTCAAGCGCGCGCGCTATGCCGCCGAGCTGGCGATGCCCAGCCGGGGTGCGAAGGCGCGGCGGTTCGTCAAGCATGCGAAGCGGCTGCAGGACGTGCTGGGCGACCACCAGGACTCCGTCGTCGCCGCCGAGCGGCTGCGCGAGCTCGCCGTCGCCACCGGAGACCCGCGCGCGGCCCTCGCGGGCGGGCTGGTGGTGGCCCGCCAGGCGGAGCGGCGCGAGGCCGCCCGCGAAGCGTTTCCCGAGGCCTGGCGCGCCCTCAAGCGAAGCGGCAAGCGGGCCTGGCTGTGAGCGCACCGCCGGTCGCGGTCGTCCGCCACGGACGGGCGGGCGACCGCCAGTCGTGGGAGCGCGACGACCGCCTGCGGCCGCTGGACGGCAAGGGACAGCGCCAGGCGATGGCGCTCATCGACCAGCTCGCGCCCTACCGCATCGAGCGGGTCGTCTCCAGCCCCTACCTGCGCTGCATCCAGACGGTGGTGCCGCTGGCGGTCGCGGCGCGGACGGCCGCGACGCTGGACGACCGGCTGGCCGAGGGCGGGGCGGATCGAGGCGTCCGCGAGCTGCTGGGCGAGCTGGGAGGCGTGCGCGTCGCCATCTGCACGCACGGCGACGTCATGCTCGCGCTGGTGGGATCCGATGCCGAGGCCCGCAAGGGCAGCACCTGGCTGCTCGACGGCGATACGCTCGAGCCGCTGGAGTACCTGCCGCCGCCCGTGTAGGCCGAGGTATGTGCCAGGCTCACGCAGCGAGTCGCTCGGCGATCGCCTCGGCGGCGAGCCCCTCGCGCAGCCCCGCGCGTGCGACCTCGAATGGCAGTCCGACGACGCGGGTCGCCTGCGCCAGGATCACGGCGCCGGCAAGCAGGGTTGCGGCTCGCCGGTCGCCGATGCCGTGGGCGGCGGCCAGCTTGACCGCGGAGCGCTTGGCCAGATGGTCGGCCACCTCGTCGAGCGCCTTCCCGCTGAGCGGTCCCTCGACGATCCGCCGCAGGGCGCGGGCGCTGCCGCCCACCGCCAGGGCGATGTCGGCGGGCGGCGCGTCGAGCCCGGCGAACAGCTCCGCCACCTCGGCCCGGGCGGCCTTGACACGGCCCTTGCCGGGCGCGTCACCCTCGAGCATGCGGCTGGTCAGCCGCAGCGAGCCGATGTCGACCGACGCCAGCCACTCGGGCGAACCGTCGGACGGCCCGACGGCGACCTCGGTCGATCCGCCGCCGACGTCGCATACGGCGAGCGTCGTGGGCGCGCCGGGCAGCGTCGCGGCGGCGCCCAAATACGCGTACCGGCCCTCGTCCTCCGCGGACAGAACCCGCGGCACCGCGCCGGTCGCCCGCTGCAGCTCGATCACCAGATCGTCGGCGTTCACGCTCTGCCGCCCCGGCGCGGTGACGACGACGCGGAGGTCGCCGCAGCGCAGCGCGCGGGCCTGCGACGCGAACTGGCGCGCGCAGTCGGCGGCCTCGGCCAGTTTAGCGTCGGGGATCCAGCCATGCTGCTCGATCGCCGCACCGAGGCCGACCTGCAGGCGGTCCTGGTGGATCGGCACGACCGCGCCCGCCTCAGTCTCGGCCACGAGCAGGCGCATCGTGTTCGATCCGACGTCGACGATGCCGATCCTCATCACTCGTAGTGTGCCCACCGGCTCGGCCGTCATCACACGGATCGCGGTGAGCGTTTGGTGAAGATCCGGTGCGAATCCAGGAGAACGGATCAGCGAGCCGTCGGACGCGCGCCCGAGCGGCGCCGCGCACGGAGCTTGGCGCGGCGCGTCAGCACCATATGCGTGCCCCGGTTGCGCTCGCCGTCGCCCGGCTGCAGGCGCATCCAGTTCCCGCTGGCGTCCAGCACCCAGGCCTGGGCGTTGTCCGCCAGCAGCGCCTCCAGCGCGGCGTTCAGCTCGTCGCGTGCGCGGGGATCCTCGACCGGCACGACCACCTCGATCCGGTGGTCGAGATTGCGCGGCATCAGGTCGGCGCTGCCGAACAGGTACGTCTCCTGGTCGCCCGCCTCGAAGTGGTAGACCCGGGAGTGCTCGAGGAACCGGCCGACCACGCTGCGCACGGCGATGTTCTCGGACAGCCCGGGCACGCCCGGCCGCAGCATGCAAATCGCACGCGCGACGATGTCGATCGTGGCACCGGCCTGCGACGCCTTGTACAACTCGTCGATGATGCCCGGGTCGCTGAGCGCGTTCACCTTGATCCGGATGCGCGCCCGCTCCCCGCGCCCCGCGGCGCGCGCGACAGAGCGGATGTGCTCGACCAGCGAGCTGCGCAGGTTGAACGGTGCGGCCAGGATCTTGCGGAAGCGCTGCGGCCGGCCGAAGCCCGTCAGGTGGTTGAACAGGTCGGCGATGTCCGCGGTGATCGCCTCGTCCGACGTGAACAGGCCGAAGTCCTCGTAGAGGCGGGCGGTCGACGCGTTGTAGTTGCCGGTGCCGATGTGCACGTAGCGGCGCAGCGAGTCGCCCTCGCGGCGGACGATCAGCGTGGTCTTGGCGTGGATCTTGAGGTTCGCGAAGCCGTAGACGACGTGCACCCCGGCGCGCTCCATCGACCGCGACCAGGCGATGTTGCGGCGCTCGTCGAAGCGTGCCTTCAGCTCGACCAGGCACACCGTCTGCTTGCCCTCCTCGGCCGCCTCGATCAGGGCCGGCAGCAGCGCCGAGTCGTCGCTCGTGCGGTAGACGGTCGTCTTCAGCCCCACCACGGAGCGGTCCTTCGCCCCCTCGCGGACGAACGCCTCGACGGACGTCGCGAAGGAGTCGTAGGGCAGGTGCACCATCACGTCCCCGCGATCGATCTCCGCGAAGAGGTCGTGATCCTCGGACGGGCGAAGCCGCGACCGCGTGACCGGCGACCACGGCTCGAACCGCAGGTCGGGCCGGTCGAGGTCGGCCAGCTGCTTGACGTCGGCCAGGTCGAGCGTGCCGTCGATCGGGAACATCTGCGCGGCGCTCACGCCGAGCCCGTCCTTCAGCCGCTGCAGCATGTCCTCGGTCATCTCGTCGGCCACCTCGACGCGGACGACGTCGCCGAACCGGCGGCGGCGCAGCTCGAGCTCGACGGCCTCCAGCAGGTCGTCCGCCTCGTCCGACACCTCGAAGTCGGCATCGCGGGTGACGCGGAATGCGGCGTGCTCGACGATCTCCATGCCCGGGAAGAGCCACGGCAGGAAGTGCGCGATCAGATCCTCCAGCGCGACCATCCGCCCGCCCTGACGGACGTGCATGAACCGCGGCAGCACCTCCGGCACCTTGACCCGGGCGAACCGCTCCTCGCCGCCGTCCGGGTTGCGGACGAGCACGCCCAGGCTGAGCGACAGCCCGGAGATGTACGGGAACGGCTGGCCCGGCCCGACGCCCAGCGGCGTCAGCACCGGGAACACCTCGCGTTCGAACGTCGCCGACAGCTCGGACAGCTCGGCCTCGTCCAGCTCGGCGACGGGGACGATGCAGACCTCCGCGGCATCCAGCGCCTTGCGCAGGTCGACCATCCAGATCTGCGACTGGCGCAGCGACAACTCGATCACGCGTTCCCGGATGTCGGACAGCACCACCTGCGACGTGCGGCCGTCGGCCGAGCGGACGCCGATGCCGGCCGCCGCCTGCCGCAGCAGGCCGGCCACCCGGACCATGAAGAACTCATCCAGGTTCGACGAGAAGATCGAGCAGAAACGGACGCGCTCCAGCAGCGGCAGCTCCTGATCGGCCGCCAGGTCGAGGACGCGTGCGTTGAAATCGAGCCACGAGAGCTCGCGGTTGATCAGCCGCTCGGGGGCGGCGAGCTCGATCCGCTCGATTTCAGCGCGTTTGGAGGCCATACGACACCCCATCGTACAGCGGCCACCGACGGCCGAACAGTGAAGATGCGGTTTCCGTCCTGGGAGCGGCTACTCCCAGGTGAACTCCTGGCTGGCCGTGGTCTCCATCCAACCCTGAGGGCGCTCGCGCTCCTCCTCGTCGGGCACCTCGACCACCGGCAGCTCGAGCGTCTCGGCGGGAATCTCGAGGGCGACGGCGGGGTGCTCCCCGGTCTCCTCCTCCTCGCGCCGCGCGGCCTCCTCGGTCTTGAACAAGGGATGGTTGTCGAACGGATCGTCGCCGACGAACTCGTCAAGAGGGAGGTCTCCATCCAACCGGGCATTCCGGCGCTTCAGCTCGAGGTGCTCTTCGATCACCGATGCGAACTGCGAGCTACCACTGGTCGACATTCACATCCTCCGGTCGGGTTCGGGAGCCAGGAAAACGCCGAAAGATCATAGCAAGCACCCCTGGCGCCCTCAATCAACAGACGAGCTGACCTGGTTCTTGCCGCCGCGCTTGCTCTGGTACAGAGCGGTGTCCGCCGCTGCGATCAGGTCAAGCTGGGCCATGTCCAGCGACGGGCCGGAGGCGACGCCGAAGCTGGCGGTCACCTCGCCGATCAGCTCGCCGCCGAACTCGATCGGCCGCTCCTCGATCGCCATCCGCAGGCGCTCGGCCAGGTTGAGGGCGCCCTCGAGATCGGTCTGCGGCAGCAGCACCGCGAACTCCTCGCCGCCGTAGCGGGCGGCCAGGTCGATCTCGCGGATCATCCCCTGGATCGTCGCCGCCACCGCGCGCAGCACGGCGTCGCCGGCCAGGTGCCCGAGCTCGGGCCGGTCGTTGATCCGCTTGAAGTCGTCGATGTCGAGCATGATCAGCGACAGCGGCTGGTCGAACCGCTGCGCGCGCTCGAACTCGCGCCCGAGCACGTCGAAGAACCGGCGGCGGTTCGCAATCCCGGTCAGCTCGTCGGTCACCGCCTGCTCCTTGACCCGGCGGTGCAGGCGCGCGTTCTCGATGGCGATGCCGGCCTGCACGGCCAGGCCGGACAGCGTCTCGATGTCGTCGGGGGCGAACCTCCCGTCCTCCGGATCGACCACGGTGACCATGCCCAGCAGCTGCTTCTCACGCAGGATCGGCACGGTCAGCATCGGCCGCGGGGAGTTCGCCGTCCGCGGCTCGACCGCCATCACCGCCTCGCCCTCCAGGCCGCGCCCGGCGGGCACGACCATCGGCAGGTCGGTGCGCGACCCGCGGGCGGTACCGATCCGCGCCTGCTCGGTCGCCTCGCCGCGGTCGGGGTCGTACAGCAGCAGCCGGCCGCCCCGCGAGCGGGTCGCCTGCACGGCGGTGTCCAGCACGGCGCCGATCAGCGCCTGCTGGTCGTGGGTCGCCGCCAGCGTCTCGCCGTAACGGGCCAGCGTCTCCTTCAGCCGCTGCCGCTCACCGGCCAGCTCGGTCATCCGGATCGACAGCTCGCTCGACATCGTGTCCAGCGCTGCGCCCAGCTCGACCAGCTCGTCCCCGCCTTCGGGCACCGGCTCGCCGCTGGCGCGGACGATCGCCTTGGCGCGGCCGGCCAGGTCGGTCAGCGCCTTCGAGATGCGGTCGGCGGTCAGCAGACACAGTGCGATCAGGACGAGGCCGAGCAGCCCCAGGGCGAGCAGCAGGCGTAGCCGCGAGTGCTCGATGCGGTCGTCCAGCACCGACTGCGGATAGGTGGCGAGGATCTCGGCGGGCACCTCCTTGGAAGGCCCCTCGACCTGGGCGCCCTGCACCCGCACCTCCGATCCGCCCACGTCCGTGGTCGTCGGCTTGCCGTCGCCCAGCACCGGCGCCGTGCCCGTCCGCCCGCCGGTCGAGCCGGTGATCTCGCCGTCCACGGTCATCGCCAGGTCGACCTGGTCGGAGCGCGGCGCGTCGACCGCCAGCCGCAGCACCAGCTCCTCGTCCAGCGGCACGTAGACGGTGACCCTGCCCTTGCTGCCAACGTTCACGGAGGTCTGCCAGGCCGGGCCGTCGGGCGGATCCCCCACTCGCACGTCGCCGCTCTCGATCACCGCATGGTCGGCGCCGTCGATCGACTGCAGGTTGAGGTCGGCCAGGCTGCCGTCGAGCATGGCCTGCTGGACGTCGGGATCCTGGGCGATCAGCGTTGCCTTCGCGGCGGCCGCCTCCAGCTCGGATCGGTAGGAAACGGCGGCACCGGAAACGGTGGCCGAGAGGCTGCCGTCGACCGAGTCCGTCTGATTCCGGCCGACGAGCTCTTGCACGAGCAAGCCGGTCGCGACCAGAGGGAACACGACCAAGGCGATCAGGACGATGGACAGCTTGTGACGAAAACGCAAACGATCTGACCCCAAGCGTCGTTGCGCAGGCCGCGACCCAGCGACCTCATCACCCGATCATACCGCCCGGTCTGCAAAGAGCTGCACGCCTTTGGGGGATATTTCGGCCGGGTTTCTAGTAGTCGGCCAGCGCGCGTACCGCCGCCACGATGTCGTCCTCGAGCGGCATGTACTCGCGCTCGAGCGGCGGGGCGAACGGGATCGGCGTGTCAATAGCGGCAACCCGGCGGACGGGCGCGTCGAGGTACTCGAAGGCGTCCTCGGCGACGATCGCCGCCACCTCGGCGCCGAAGCCGCCGGTCAGGTTGTCCTCGTGGACGATCAGCACCTTGCCGGTGCGCTTGACCGACTCGAGCACCGTCTCGCGGTCGAACGGGATCAGCGTCCGCAGGTCGATCACCTCGACCGACACGTCCTCCTCGGCCATCCGGTCGGCCGCCGCCAGCGCGAGCTGGACGGTCGCGGCGTAGGTGACGATCGTCAGATCGTCGCCCGGCCGGGTGACCCGGGCCTTGCCGAGCGGCACCAGCTCGCCCTCGGAGCCGCCGGTGGCGACCTCCTCCTTGACCCGCCGGTACAGGAACTTGTGCTCGCAGAACACGACCGGGTTGGGGTCGCGGATCGCCGCGCGCAGCAGACCGTAGGCGTCGGTCGCCGTCGCCGGGCAGACGATCTTCAGCCCGGCATGGTGATGGAACCAGGCCTCGACGTTCTCCGAGTGGTACGGGCCGCCGCCCACACCGCCGCCGTTGGGGCAGCGCACCACCAGCGGCACCTCCCACCCGATCCGGTAGTGCATCTTGGCGGCGCAGGTGACGAGCTGGTCGAATGCGCATGACACGAAGTCCGCGAACTGCATCTCGGCCACCGGGCGCTGGCCCGCCATGGCCGCGCCGACCGCGACGCCGACGATGCCGGACTCGGCAACCGGCGTGTCGATCGACCGGGCCTCGCCGAACCGCTGCTGCAGCTCCTTGGTGGCGCCGAACGCGCCGCCCTGCCGGCCGACGTCCTCGCCCATGCAGAAGACGCGGTCATCGATCTCCATCTCATCGTGCAGGGCTTGGCGGATGGCCTCGAGGTAGGTCAGCTCAGGCACGGGTGTCGTCTCCCGCGAAAACGCCCCAGTGGGCTTCCTCGGCGGGCGCGTACTCGTCGTCGCCCGCGCGCTCCACCGCCTCGCGCACCTCGTCGCGGATCCGCTCGCGGATCGCCTCCAGCCGCAGCTCGTCCATGCCGCGCTGCTCGCGCAGGTCCTGCTCGAGCCGCTTCAGCGGGTCCTTGTCCGTCCACTCGGCGAGCAGCTCCATCGGCATGTAGCTCTCGAACTTGTCGTGGGCGGCGTGACCGGCCATCCGGTAGGTCTTGCACTCGATGAAGCGGGGGCCGCGGCCGTGGCGGCAGGCATCGACTGCCTCGCTGACGGCGGCGTAGACCGCGTAGACGTCGTTGCCGTCGACCTCGACGGCCGGGATGCCGTACGACGCCGCTTTGACGTGCAGGTCGGTGACCCGCGTCTGCTTCGTGATCGGCGTGGTGTAGGCCCAGCGGTTGTTCTCGGCCACGAACACGGCCGGGGCGTTCAGCACCGCCGCCATGTTCAGGCCCTCATGGAAGTCACCACGCGAGGTGGCGCCGTCGCCGAACGACGTCACGGCCACGCGATCCTCGCCCCGCTGCTGGTAGGCCAGCGCGGCACCCACGGTCATCGGGATCATGTCCGCCATGTGGGAGACCTGGCATGGGATGTTCCACTCCTTGCCGCCGATGTGCAGGTTGCCGTCCTTGCCACGGGTGGTCGATCCGGCCTTGCCCATGAACTGGGCGAACAGCCTCCACACGGGCACGCCGCCCACGACAAGTTCGAGAGCTACATGCCGATGGAGCTGCTCGCCGAGTGGACGGACAAGGATCCGCTGAAGCGGCTCGAGCAGGACCTGCGCGAGCGGCGCGGCATGGACGAGCTGCGGCTGGAGGCGATTCGCGAGCGGATCCGCGACGAGGTGCGCGAGGCGGTGGAGCGCGCCGGCGACGACGAGTACGCGCCCGCCGAGGAAGCCCACTGGGGCGTTTTTGCGGGAGACGACACCCGTGCCTGAGCTGACCTACCTCGAGGCCATCCGCCAGGCGCTGCACGACGAGATGGAGA
>DATLLN010000140.1:0-4202 GCA_035537835.1 Gaiellales bacterium | reverse complement strand
CTCTCCCACCACCGGGATCAGCGTGTTGGACGGATCCCCGCCCTCCGCCAGGATCGCGCCGTGGTAGACGATGCCCAGGGCGTGCGTGCCGCACAGGTAGATCGCCGTCTGGACGATCCCCCACTCGTCGATCTCCAGCTTCTTGGTCAGCTCGCCGACGCCGTTCGTGGTCGCCACCCCGGCTCGCACCGGGAGCCGGGGCGGCGCGACCACCGTCACCCCCGTCGGCTCCCCGCTGCCCGCCTGGCTGTGGCCGACCAGCACGCCCGCCACGTCGGTGATCGTGTTGCGCGGCCCGGTCGGAAGCAGGCCTACGGGACCGGCGAGGTCGCGAAAGCGGGCAAACATCAAGCGGTTGATACCAGATCGAGGGCGTCGTACGACCACGGTTGCAGCTGCTCGAAGGCCCGGGCGGCGCGCAGCACCAGGGCGTCGGCGCCGCGCCGGCCGACGATCTGCAGGCCCACCGGCAGCCCGTCGAGCATCCCGCACGGCACGGAGGCGGCCGGCTGGCCGGAGACGTTGAAGGGGTAGGTGAAGGCCGTCCATGACAGGTACTCCGTGGGCCGCCCCGCCACCTCGCCGGGGTGATCCCGGCCGGCCGCGAACGCGGTCACCGGCAGCGTCGGCGTCAACAGCAGGTCGACGTCGCCGAAGAACGCCTCCATGCGCTCGCGGTAGGCGCGACGCTCGTCCTGGGCCCGCTCGTGCTCGGACTCGGTCAGAGACCAGCCGCGCTCGATCACCGCCCGCCGACCGGCATCGGCCAGCTCCAGGGTGCGCTCGTCCTCGCCCCGGGACTGGCTCCATGCCCAGATCACCTCGACCACCGGCCAGGGATCGGGCAACCCGGGGTCGCGCTCCTCGACCGAGCACCCGAGCTCGCGGAAGCGGACGGCGGCCGACTCGGCCAGGTCGCGCACCGCCGGATCGACGGCGGCGTAGCCCAGGTCACCCGACCACGCGGCGCGCAGCCCGTCGATGCCACCGTCCAGCCCGTCGCGGAGGCGCACCTGGCCCATCACCTCGAGCAGCAGCGCGGCGTCGTCGACGGTGCGGGCGATCGGACCCTGCGACGAGAGCCCGCTGTTGGTCGGCTGCGGCACCGTGCCGGTGGTCGGCTTGATCCCGAACACGCCGCTGAAGGAGCTGGGGATGCGGATCGAGCCGGCGCCGTCGCCGCCCTGGTGGACGACGCCCACCCCGGCCGCGGCCGCCGCAGCCGCTCCCCCGCTCGACCCGCCGGGCGTCAGTCCGCGCCTCCACGGGTTCACGGTCGACCCGGTCACCGGGCTGGTCGTCTCGCCCTTCCAGCCGTACTCGGGCGTCGTGGTCTTGCCCAGGACGACGGCGCCCGCAGCTCGGATCCGCGCAGCCAGGGGGTCGTCCGCCGAGGACACCCGCTCCGCATGGACGGCCGAGCCCATCGTGCAGCGCACGCCCGCCAGCTGGACGAGATCCTTGATCGTCGCCGGGATGCCGGCCAGCGGCCCGGCCGTGCCGGCGGCGTACGCCCGCTCGGCGGCCTTGGCGCTCTCCAGCGCGAGCTCCGGGGTGACGGTGACGAACGCGTTCAGCTCGGGCTCCGTCCGCTCGAGCCGCTCCAGGTGCTCCTGGGCGACCTCGACAGGCGAACGCTCGCCCGTCTCGTAGGCTCGCCGCAGCTCGGCCGCCGTCACCCCAGCACTCCGCGAAGGAAGCGCAGCGCGTTGGCCTCGGCCAGCGGCGTGCGCACCGCGTCGCCCAACCGCCCGAGCACGTCCGCGTAGAACGTCTCGCGCGGCGGCTCCGGCGTGCGGGCATGCGCCAGCTCCTCCTCGGTCGGGTCATCGGGCAGCAGCGGCACGTCGTCATCGCCGCCGCCCAGCCAGTCGCAGAAGTCGGCACCGAAGGCCGGCGCGCCGTCGCCGGCGACGCTCGCGATGTGGTCGTGGTGGGCGACCGCACGGTCGATCGGGTCGCCGGGGCCGAGGAACGCCGGGATGCAGTTGACGCCGACCACGCCGCCGCGCCGGCCGACCTCGGCCAGGACGTCGTCCGCCAGGTTACGGGGATTCCGCGCCACCGCGCGGGCGTTGGCGTGCGACGCGCAGACGCTGCCGCCGAAGGCGCCGAGCGCCACCCCGCAGCCGTGCGGCGTCAGGTGCGACAGGTCGAGTGCGATCCCCAGCCTCTGCATCTCGCCCAGCAGCTCGATGCCCAGCGGCGTCACACCCACGCCCCGGTCCTCGGCCAGCCCGTCGGCGAAGTCGTTGGAGCGGTTCCACGTCAGCCCCGCCATCCGGACGCCCAGCCGGTGGAGCGTCGCGATCAGCGCCGGTTCACGGCCCAGCGCTTCGACGCCCTCCAGGGCCAGGATTCCGGCGACCGTGCCGGCCTCCAGGGCCTCCGCCAGCTCCGCCCCGGTGGTGACGATGCGCAGGGCGCCCTCGGACTCCTCCTGCTCGCGCCACGCGGCGTCGATCTGGCGGAGCACCGTCCGCAGCGCCGCCTCCGGCACCAGCGGTTCGTCGACGAACGTGGGCAGCACCTGCACGCGCACGCCGCCGGTCTCGAGCACCTCCCGGTACCGCCGGCGGAACACGTCCCGCTCGCCCAGGCCGCGGCGGACGGCCAGGTCGAGCAGCAGGTCGAGATGCAGATCGACGATCAAACCATGATGCAGGCGGCGCGGTGGTCGTCCGTGTTCGACGCCTCGGCACGGTGCAGCTCGGGGTCGATCTGCTTGCATCGCTCCTCGGCGATCGGGCACCGCGGGTGGAACCGGCATCCGGCCGGCACGTGCACCGGGTTGGGCGTCTCCCCCTGGAGGATCTGCGGCTCGGTCTGCTGGCGGGGATCGCGCTTCGGCACGACCGAGATGAGCGCCTTGGTGTACGGATGTTGCGGATTCCGCACGACCTCCTTGGCCGGCCCCTCCTCGACGATCCGCCCCAGGTACATGACGGCGATGCGGTCGGCGAAATGGGCCGCCGTCGACAGGTCGTGGGTGATCATCAGGATGCCCATCCCGTCGGCGCGCAGGCTGTCGAGCAGGCGCAGGATGCCGGCGCGGACGGAGACGTCGAGCATCGACACCGGCTCGTCGGCGACCAGCAGCTTGGGGTCGAGCACCAGGCTGGCGGCGATCGCGACGCGCTGGCGCTGGCCGCCGGACAGCTCGTGCGGGTAGCGCTCGATGTACAGGTCGGGCGGCGTCAGGCCGGCGCGCTCCATCGCCTCGCGCACCTTCGTCTCCCGATCGTCGCCCGACATCTTGACGCCGTGGATCAGCAGCGGCTCCTCGATCGTGTCGCGCACCGAGAACCGCGGATCGAGCGACTCGTACGGATCCTGGTAGATCATCTGGATGTCCTTGCGCAGCGGCCGCATGTCGCTCGGCCCCAGCCCCGACAGCTCCTGGCCGCGGAAGCGGATCGATCCGCTGTCGTTCTCGACCATCCGCACGACGCTCTGCGCGGTGGTCGTCTTGCCGCAGCCGGATTCGCCGACGAGCGCCAGCATCTCGCCCGGCGCGACCTTGAACGTCACGCCCTCGACGGCGTGCACCTGCAGCTTGGGCTCCCGGCGGACGGCGCCCACGAAGCCGCGCGGCACCGGATAGCGCGTGACCAGATCCTCGACCTCGAGCAGCGTCTCCGCCGTGCTCACGACACCGCCTCGGTCGCGGTCGGGTCGTTGAGGTGGCACATCGCCTCACGTCCGGCGCCCAGCTCGATCCTCCGCGGGTGCACCGTCGGGCAGGGCTCGAAGGCCGAGTCGCAGCGGGGCTGGAACGGGCAGCCGACGATCTCATGGTCGAGCCGCGGAGGCGCCCCGGGAATCGACAGCACGTCGTCGTCGCCCAGCAGGTCGGGCGTGGCGGCGAACAGCATCCGCGTGTACGGGTGGCGGGGGTCGTGATACAGCGTCTGCGTGTCGCCCATCTCGACGATCTCGCCGGCGTACATCACCGCCGCGCGGTCGCACAGCTGAGCGACCACCGGCAGGTCGTGGGTGACCAGGATCAGCGACAGTCCGAGATCGCGGGTGAGCCGCAGCAGCAGCTCAAGGATCTGCGCCTGCACCATCACGTCCAGCGCGGTGGTCGGCTCGTCCGCGATCTCGGGCTCTCGCTGATCCTGGTCACCCACGACCTGCCGGTGGTCGCCCAGCTGTGCGACCGCGCGGCGGTCATGTACGCGGGCGAGATCGTCGAGATG
>DATLLN010000139.1:0-4022 GCA_035537835.1 Gaiellales bacterium | reverse complement strand
GCACCATGGGGGAGGCGCCGGCCTCGATCCAGCTGATCGGCTCGGTGGCGGAGATCGACGGCCTGGAGATCGCCGATCCCGAGCGCGTCGCCTACATCACGCAGACGACGCTGTCGGTCGACGAGACGGTGGAGATCATCGACGCGCTGCGAGAGCGGTACCCGGCGATCGTGGGGCCGAAGAAGGACGACATTTGCTACGCCACCCAGAACCGGCAGAACGCGGTCAAGCAGCTTGCGCGCGAGGTCGATCTGGTGCTGGTGATCGGTTCGCGGAACTCGTCGAACTCGAACCGGCTGGTCGATGTGACGCGCGAGATGGGCGTCGCGTCGTACCTGATCGACGACGAGACCGACATCGACGGCGCGTGGCTGGAGGGCGTGCGGACGGTGGGCATCACCTCGGGCGCATCGGCCCCCGAGTGGCTGGTCGAGCGCGTCGTCTCGTACTTCCGGTCGCTCGGCGTCGAGAACGTCGAGTCGCACGAGCTGGTGGACGAGAACGTCCACTTCTCTCTGCCCGTCGAGCTGCGACGGGCATCCTCCGTCAGCCCGTAGCCCTCGCCGGGAGGGTGAACCGGACGGTCGTCCCGATCCCCGGGTCGGACTCGATGTCGAAGCTGCCGCCGGCCAGGCGCACGCGCTCGGCCGCGCTGTCCAGGCCGAGGTGCAGGCGCGTCACGCTGCGATCGAGCGCGCGGCCCACGTCGAACCCGATCCCGTCATCCACCACCTCGGCCACCACCGCGCCGTTCTGATCGGCCAGCGCGACGCGCAGGCTGGCGGCCCGCGAGTGCTTGCGCGCGTTCCCGACGAGCTCCTGCACCGTCCGGTAGCAGAGCGACTCGACATCGCCCGAGTGGCGCGAGACGCTGGCCTCCAGCCGTGTGCGGATCGGCGTCGTCCGCTGGGTCTCCTCAAGCAGCTCCGCCACCGCCGCGACCAGACCGCGCTGCTGGAGCAGCGGCGGGCGCAGCTCGAAGGTCAGCCGGCGCGTCCGCTCGACCGCCTCGGCGAGGGTCGTCCGCAGGGTGCCGGCCGCCTCTGCCGCCGCCGTCTCGTCGCCCCGCCGGTGCGCCGCGATCTGGCGGTCGAGGGCGAACAGGGCGGCCGTCATCACCTGGATCGTGTCGTCGTGCAGCTCGGTCGCGATCCGCGCCCGCTCCGCGTCGGCCGAGCGCAGCAGCTCGCCGAGCACACGCTGGCGCTGCGCCTCGCTGGCCGCCAGCGCCGCCTGGGCGCGGTCACGCTCGACGGCGGTGGCCAGGATGTTGGCGGTCGCCTGCAGGTAGTCGACCTCGTCCTCGGTGAACGCGCGCACCTCGGTGCTGTACACGGCGAGCACGCCGTAGGGCGCCGGTGTGCCGGCGATCTTGACGCAGATCAGGCTGCGCATCCCCACCCGCCGCGCCTCGTCCAGCACGCGGAACCGGGTCTCCTGCTCCAGGTCGCCGCTGATCAGCGGCGCCTCGGTCATCAGGGTGTAGCCCGCCGCGGTGGCATCCCCGGCCGGCCGGCGGGCGCCGACAGCGCCCGCCATCGGGCCGGTGCCGGCGACGATCTCGACGTCGCGGCCGTCGGCCGTCAGCTCGAGCACGGCCGCCGCCCACACGCCGAGGGTCTCCGCCGCCGCCTCGGTCGCGTCGCGCACCAGGCTGGCGCGGTCGACGCCCGAGAGCGCGCGCAGCCCCAGCTCGGCGAGCACGCGCTGCTGCCCGGCCCGCCGCTCGGCGGCCTGCTCCGCGCGGTGGCGGTCGGTGACGTCGTAGATCACGCCCTGGATCAGCCCGGCGACGGCCGCGGGCTCCGTCATCCGGCGGCCCTGGTCGTGCATCCAGCGCACGCTGCCGTCGCGGCGGACGACGCGGTACTCGAGGTCGAAGTTGTCCCCGCCGGTGAGCATCGCCCGGTAGCGGCGGTTGACGTCGTCGCGATCGTCCGGGTGAACGCGGTCGAGCCAGGCGGCGTAGCTGCCCACCCACTCCTCGACCGCGACCTCGAGGATCTCCTCGACCTGAGGGCTGACGTAGATGCCGATGCCATCGGCGCTGTCCAGATAGGTGACCAGCGGCACCTGCTCGACCAGGTTGCGATAGCGGGCCTCGGCGGCGCGCAGCGCCTCGCCGGACTGCTCGATCTCGGTCACGTCGACGGTCACGCCGTGCCAGCCGAGCAGGCGGCCGTCGTCGCCGCGCACCTCGGTCTCGATGTCGCGCGCCCAGATCACCCGGCCGTCCACCGTCATCATCCGGTACGAGACGTCGTGTGGGCGGCCCTCGGCGATCGCGGCGTGGTAGCCGGCGACGACTTCGTCGCGGTCGTCGGGGTGGAGCGCGGCCCGCCACGTCCCGTGCGGGTCGGCGTCCCACTGCTCGGCGGAGTGGCCGGTCAACGTGACGCCCTGATCCGGGCTTACCAGCGTCGACACCGCGCCGTCGACCGTGCGGAAGTACGTCAGTGCCGGCACCTGCTCGGCGAGCAGGCGGTACCGGGTCTCGGACGCCTGCAGCCGCTCGGCGTTCTCGATCAGATCGGTGATGTCGAAGACGATGCCCAGCCACACGGTGCCCTGGCCCTGGCCGAGCTCGATCGGCACGGCGGTGTCGCGCACCCACAGCGTGCGCCCGTCGCCGCCGATGAACCGGTACTCGGACGACCACGCCGAGCGCGTGTCGCGCGACCGGTGCCAGGCAGCTTCCAGCCGGTCGCGATCCTCCGCGTAGAGGCTGCTGCGCCACAGCTCGTACGCCCCGGCGGCCCACTGCTCGGGCGCGTAGCCGAGGCCGTTCAGGGCGGGCGTGTTGTGCATCGTCATCACGTCGTCCTCGCCGATGTCGTAGACGATCGCCGGCAGCTGCTGGGCGAGCGTGCGGTAACGCGCCTCCGAGCGCTCCAGCGCCTCACGGGTCGAGATCATGCTGGTGACGTCGACGATCAGCCCTTGCCAGCGCAGCTGCGCCCCGTCGGCGTCGAACACCGGCAGCGCGGTGTCGCGCACCCAGATCACCTCGCCGTCCGCGCGGCGCATCCGGTACTCGATCGAATACGGCGGATCGGGTGACTGGTCCTCGACCCAGCTCATCACCCGCGCGAAGTCGTCGGGGTGGATCGTCCGCTCCCAGAACGTCTTCGGATCGGCCGCCCACTCCTCCGGCGGGTGGCCGAGTAGGTGGCGGATGCCGTCGGGGTTGGGGATGCTCGAGCGCCCCTCCGGGTTCGTGACGTACACGATCGCCGGGAGCTGCTGCGCCAGCGTGCGGTAACGCAGCTCGGAGCTGCGCAGCGCATCGGCCGTGCGGCTGTGGTCGATGACCACGGTGGCGAGCCGGCCGAGATCGACCAGCACGGCCAGGTCGGCCTCGCCGATCTCCCGGTCGCGGTCGCGGAAGAACACCTCGAGCTCGTGGTAGCCGCCCTCGCGGCAGGGCAGGTGTACGTAAGCCTCGCGGGCAACCCCGATCCGCCGCAGGTAGCTGAGCGTCTTCTCGTCGCAGGCGGGATCGGCGGCGTCGCCGACCTTGGACTCGAGCGGCGGGAACGCGTCGGTGCCCAGCTCGACGCCGTCGTCGACGTAGATCGAGATCGGCTGCGACAGCCCGACCGTCGCCACCTCCGGCGAGTCGAGCGTGCCGGTCCAGGCCAGGTTGGTGACGACGCCGCGCTCCGGCTCCCACTCGGAGTACAGCGCGTGATCCGCGCCCAGCAGCACACGGATGTGCTCGAGGAGCGCGGTCAGCAGGTCAGGCGTGGCCGTCTCGGAGGCCATGCCCGTGATTATCGTCCCCGGGCCTGCCAGATCGAGAGCAGCGCAGCCTCGCGCTGGAGGCTCA
This sequence comes from Gaiellales bacterium, assembly GCA_035537835.1. GTDB lineage: Bacteria > Actinomycetota > Thermoleophilia > Gaiellales > JAICJC01 > DATLLN01. The sequence continues at coordinate 193 of DATLLN010000139.1, read as the reverse complement.
TCGAGAATCCCCACCGGCCGGTCTCCGGTGCGGCGCGATGCCACGCCAGCGTGTCGGCCACCGTCTCCGCCAGCGGGCGGTGGGTGAGGCCGGCGGCCATCGCAGGGGCGGGGTCGGTGCAGTCGAGCCAGTGCTCGGCGGGATCGGGGCCGAGCCACATCGGCAGGTCGCTCCACGGCTCGACGCCCTGATC
>DATLLN010000138.1:0-12354 GCA_035537835.1 Gaiellales bacterium | reverse complement strand
GAGGACGAGGCGCGGCGCCTCGGCTACGGCGAGCTGAGGCTGAACGTGTTCGGGCACAACGACGTCGCCCGTGGGCTGTACCGATCGCTCGGCTACGCCGAGGTCGCCGTCGAGATGCAGAAGCAGCTCGAGGTCTAGCCGGGCAGGCCCTGGCGGGCCGAGTTGAGCGCGATGGCGCGCTCCAGCGCCGCGGCCCGGGCATCCTCGAGCTTCATCGAGAACTCCTCGTCCGCCGGATCGAGCAGCGCGATCCGCTGCGGCCGGTCGCCCTCGCGCACGACCTCCACGACGGTGCCCGACGTGATCGACCGGATGTCGACCTTCCACAGCTCGAGGCCGGCCCGGCGGCGGCGCGAGACCATGGCCAGGCCGCCGGCGATCAGCGCGACCAGGACGAGCGCGATGAGCACGTCGAGCAGCATGCTCCTACGCTATCGCTCGTCCCAGGCGTCCCGCACCCGTTCGAGCGTGCGCGACAGGTGCTCGGGCATCACCCGGACGTCCGCCAGCACCGGCATGAAGTTCGTATCGCCGTTCCAGCGGGGGACGACGTGCATGTGGATGTGCCCCTCGACGCCGGCGCCGGCCACCCGGCCCAGGTTGAGCCCGGCGTTGTATCCGTGCGGCGCCATCGCCCGGTCGAGCGCGGCGGTCGACCCCGCCATCAGCTCCCACAGCTCGGCACGCTCCTCCGCGTCGAGCTCGCCGGGCGTGGCGACGTGGCGGTAGGGCGCGACCATCAGGTGGCCGTTCGAGTACGGGTAGAGGTTGAGCAGCACGAAGCAGCGCTCGCCGCGGTGGACGATCAGCGCGCGGTCGTCGTCGCCGTCGTCCGGCTTCACGCAGAAGATGCAGCGATCGTCGCCCTTGTCGCTGGAGGCGCCGGCGACGTACTCCAGCCGCCACGGCGCCCACAACCGCTCCACGCCTAGATCCACCTCTTCCAGCGGAAGAAGCCGAGCATGGCGGCCGAGATCAGCAGCATGCCGACGATCACGTCGAAGAAGCCGTGCTGGGCGTGGCTGAACGGGATGTGCTCGAAGTTCATGCCGTAGATCCCGGTGATCAGCGTCAGTGGCAGGATGATCACGCTGAAGACGGTCAGCACCCGCAGGATGTCGTTCTGGCGGTGGGCGATCACCGTCTCGTTGGTCTGCTCGAGCGCCTCGACGACCTCCTTGTAGTTGTCGAGCTGATCCCAGATGCGCTCCGAGGAATCGACGATGTCATCGAAGTAGACCTCGAGGTCCTCCGGCAGGTAGCGGGCGCGGACGCGCTCCAGCAGCCGCAGCGTGCTCCGCTCCGGCTTGATGATCTTGCGGTAGGCGATGATCTCCTGCTTCGCGTTCGAGATGTCGCGCGCGACGTCCTCGCTGCGCTCCTCCCAGATCGCGTTCTGCAGGCGGTCGAGCTTGAACCCGATCTTGTCCAGGATCGGGAAGCAGTAGTCGAACGACTCCGACAGGATCTCGTAGAGCAGGTAGCCGGCGCCCTTCGAGAAGTACTCCTCACGCAGCTCCGAGCTGTTGGACAGCCGCGAGAACAGCCGGCCGACCGGCTTCAGCGTGATGTTGGGCAGCGTGATGACGTAGTCGGCGCCGACGAAGATGTTCAGCTCCGCCGCGTTCAGCCTGCCGATCGACTTGTCGAAGTACGGCAGGTGCAGGACCATGAAGAGGTAGTCGTCGTACTCGTCGATCTTCGGCCGCTGACGGGTCGACAGGACGTCCTCGAGGTCGAGCTCATGGAAGTCGAAGTGCTCGGCCAGCCAGCCGGTCTCGGTGGCCGTCGGCTCCTCGATGTTGAGCCAGCGGACTCCGCCGAACTCGAGCTCAGCGACCTGCGGCTCGGACCGCTCGACTGGTAGCCGCTGCTGCGCCTGTCGGCGCCGGCGGACTGTCCTCGGGATCCGTGGCAGGTTCGGCATCCTGGGTCACCGGTCGAATGTCGGTCGTCATCACGTCTGCAGTCTACTCGTAAGGGGCGTTCGCCGCCCGGACTTCGTGCCCTTCTGGTATCGGCTCGGGGGCCGCGTTGCCTGAGCGCGCACGGCGTCCGCGGATCAGATAGGCGGCCAGCAACAGCGCGGACACGGGGCCGACGGCGAGCTTGACCGGGATCGACAGCCCGGACGGCGTGACGAATCCCTCGATCAGCCCGGCGATCACCAGCAGCGGCACCGTCCCAGCCGCCACCAGCCCGGCCTTGGCACCCTGCCGGCGCAGCACGTCGGCACGCGGCTCGGGACGGGCACGCACCATGGCGTCCGCCACGGCCAGCCCCGCGCCCCCGGCGATCGCGAACGCGGACAGCTCGAGCAGGCCGTGGGGCAGGATCAGCGACCAGTACTCGGAGCTGAATCCGTCGTGGTTGACGACTCCCGAGAGCACGCCCAGCAGCATCGAGTTGCTGTAGATGATGTACAGCGTCAGCAGTCCCATCGTCAGCCCGCCGCCGAACGCGTAGAAGCTGACCAGGATGTTGTTCGTGAAGATGCCGGCGGCCTCCGGGCCCATCAGCCCGGCCGGGATCGGGTCGTGCTCGAAATACGCGGCGTCGCGCACGGACGGCGGGAGGAAGGCGGCCGCGCTGACCGGGTCGGCCATCGCCCAGGCGAAGGCGGCCAGCGTGATGGCGATGCCCAGCGAGGCGCAGACCGCGATCGGCCGCCGCAGCTCCCAGACCAGCCGCGGGTAGCCGATCCACAGGAACCCGCCCAGCGCCCGGAGGCTGCCGCCGCGCGCCGGGTGCACGGCGGCATGCGCCCGGACCACGAGATCGTTGAGCCGGGGGAGCAGGGGGGACAGCGGCTCTCGCGAGCGCAGCACGGCGATATCGGCCGCGGCCTGCTGGTAGCGCACGCAGAGCAGGTCGATGCGCGCAGCGTCCATCGTCTTGGGGTGGCGGCGCCGCTCGTCGACCAGCTCTGCCAGCTCGTCCCACTGCGGTGCACGCGTCGCCGCCCATTGGCGCTCCGACCCGGTCGATATCATCATCGCGTCCACGCTAGCGGAGGCACAGGCTGTTCAACGATCGCATGCAACTGACCACGCCCGGCCGTGTCGTGGTCGACAGGGACATCGCCGGCGTCGGTACCCGCATGCTCGCCCAGGCGATCGACCTGCCCCTGATCGTGGCCGTGGAACTGGGCGTTGTCTTCATCGGCGGCATGCTGTCGGCGGGAAGCGAGTCGCTCGCCCTGGTGTTCATGATCGTCGTCGGCGCGGTCGTGCCGTTCGTCTACTTCATCGTTCCCGAGGGGCGCGGCAGGCAGACCCCCGGCAAGAAGGCGCTCCGCGTGCACGTCGTCACGGTGGACGGCGGGCCGATCGGCTGGCGCGAGTCGGTGATCCGCAACATCATCCGGCCGATCGACTTCCTGCCCGTGCTGTACGTGCTGGGCGGGTTCGTCGCCATCGGATCCTCGCGCAGCCAGCGGCTGGGTGACCACGCCGCCGGCACGGTGTGCGTGCGCATGCCGGAGGAGGGCAACCTGGCGACGCTGGCGTCGTCGGCGCCCACGTTCAGCGCCGCCGTCGAAGCTCTCAGCGGCGGGACGCCCGTCGCGCCGTCCTATCCGACGCTGCCGCCCGACCTGGTCGAGGACCTCCGGGTCTACGGCGACCGCGAGCACGACCTCGAGCCGGAGGCGCGAACCGCCCTGGCTCGCGGGCTGGCCGCGCGGTTGGAGCCGTTCCACCCGCGGCCGGAGGGTATGACGGTCGAGGAGTTCATCATCCGGGCGGCCGTGACGTACACCGGCGAGCAGACGCCCGCCTCCGTGGCCGGCTACCCCGAGCTGCCTCCCGGCCTGATCGCGGTGCTGGAGCTGTTCCGCGCCCGCCGCGGCGATCTCGATCCCGAGCGCCGCGATGCCCTGGCCGAGCGGATCGTCGAGCACCTGCGCGCGTACCACCCGCCGCCGCCCGGCATGGGCGCGGACGAGTTCGTCACCCGCGCGGCGGCGACCTACGCAGCCGGCCGCCGATGACCGGCGACGTCGGCCGCCGCCCGATGGACATCGGCGCCCTGCTCGACGTGGCCTTCGGCCTCTACCGTAGGTACTTCGTCGCCATCGTGGGCACCGCCGCGGTGGTCACCGTCCCGCTGGCGCTGCTCGAGTCACCGCTGGCGATCTCCGAGAGCGACAACGCGTCGTTGTTCGCCACGCCGATCGAGTACGTCATGGGGTTCCTGATCGCGGCGCCGATTGCCGTGGCGATCGACCTGGCGGCCCGCGGCGAGACGCCGACGATCGCCGGTGCCTGGCGCCGGACTGCCCCCCGCCTGGGCGGTCTGATCCTCGCCATGGTGCTGACGCTGCTCGCGATCATGCTCGGGCTGCTGGCGGTGCTGGTGGGCGCGATCGTGGTCAGTGTGCTCCTGGCGCTGACGGCGCCGGCACTGGTGGTCGAGTCGCTCAGCGCGACCGATGCGATGCGCCGCAGCAGGCGCCTGGTGTCGGGGTCGTTCTGGCGCGTGCTGGGCATCATCGTCGTCGCCAACATCGTCGTCAGCATCGCCAACATCGCGCTGGAGGGGGCCGCTCGCGCGATCGGACTCGCGGCCAGCAGCGAGGACCTGGCGCTGATCGGCGCCGTGCTGGTCACCAGCCTGCTGGTCAAGCCGTTCGGCGTCCTGGTCACCGTGCTCCTGTACTTCGACCAGCGGCTGCGGCGGGAGGGCACCGACGTCGAGGCGGCGATCGACGCCCTCGGCGCGCCGGTGGCCAGGTGAGCGCTGACGCGCTGGTCGCCCGCGCCGGCGCAGCGGCGCACCGGTCGGCCGGCGACCTCGACACCGCCCGCAGCGCGGCGGCTGACAGCATTCAGCAGCCCGGCACGCACCACGAGAGCCTGCTGGCACGCCTGCTCAACTGGATCGGCGAGCAGCTGGCCCGGCTGCTGCCCGACGTCTCGTTCAGCGGGGGAGGCGGATTGGCCGGGTTCATCACCTGGATCGTGCTGGCGGCGCTCGCCGCCGCGTGCATCTACGCGATTGTCCGCGCCGTCCGCGATCGTCCCGCGCGCCGCCGGCGCGAGCCGGCTACAACGGCGGAGCGGCTCCCCGACCTGCCGCTCGATCGCGCCCGGGCGCAGGCCCTGGGGCTGGCCGACTCCGACCCGGTGGCGGCGCTGCGCCTGCTGTACCCGGCGCTGATCGCCGAGCTCTTGCGGCGCAGGGGCTGGCGGGCGGTTGCCGGGCGCACCAACTGGTCGGTCGTCCGCCGCGTCGGGCCGCGGACGCCGCAGGGGTCGGCGCTGACCGAATGCACCAGGCTCTTCGAGAGCGCCGTCTACGGCCGCCGGCCGGCGAGCCGCGACGACGTCGCGCGGGTCGACGAGCTGGCCCCGGCGGTGCTGGCATGAGCCTCAGCCGTGACGCGGTCATCCTGATCGGCCTCGTGCTCGTCCTCTCCGTCGGCACACTGGCGCTCAGCTCGGGATCGAAGTCCGTCGGGCCGCCCTACCAGCTGTCCGGGCATGGACCGGTGCTGGGGCTTTCGGGCCTCGGCACGGGACTCGAGGCCGCCGGCGTCGACGTCGAGCGGGGCGTGCGGCCGACGCTGGCGACGCACGGGCTGACCGTGCTCGTCCAGCCACAGGAGTTCAGCCGCGACGAGGCGGCCGAGTGGCGCGGGGCGATCGGTGACGGCGCGACGGTGCTGCTGGCGGCCAGCCGTCCGAGTGCCCTGACCCGGGCGCTCGGCCTGCGGTACGGACGGGGCGGCGTGACGACCGCGACCGACGCCGGCGCCCGCGCCTTCCCTGACGCGAGCTTTCCGAGCACGGTGGAGCCCGCGTTCTCGGCGACGCCGGACGGCAGCGAGGTGCTGGTGGAGAGCCCGGGCGGTCCGGCGATGGTGGTCATCCCGCTCGGTCAGGGCGCGGTCTGGGCCGCCTCGTCGCCGCGCTGGCTGACCAATGCCGGGATCGACCGCACGGGGCTGCCGATCGCCCTGCCGCTGGCGACGGCGGCGGGAGGTGCGGTGACCGTGGACGAGTTCCACCACGGCGCGGGGCCGCCGGGCGGGACGTTCGGCTACCTGCCCGCCGGTCTGCAGCTGGCGCTGCTGGAGGCGGCGATCATCGCGGTGGCGGTGCTGCTGACCGTCGCCCGGCGGCTCGGGCCGGCGGTGGCGGACGATGCGGCGCATCAGACGAGCACGGCGGAGCTGGCCCGGTCGATGGGCGCGATGTTCCGCGCCGGGTCGCGCCTGGAGGCGGCGACCGCCGCGCTCGGCGGCCAGCTGCGGCGACGCGCGGGCGGCCGTGCCGGTCGTGTCGAAGGGCCGCTCGCAGCGCTCGAGTCGGCGCCGGACGAGCGGCAGGCGGTGGCCGCGTGGCACACGGCGGACGAGGCGACGAGGAGGGTGACGGGTGCAGGTACGTGAGTTCTTCGAGGCCGGGCGTGAGGCGCTGGGCCGAGTCGTGGTGGGGAACGAGGAGACCGTCGACGGCCTGCTCGCCGCGCTGGTGCTGGAGGGTCACGTCCTGATCGAGGGGCCGCCGGGCACCGCAAAGACCCTGCTCGCACGCTCGCTGGCGCGGATCGCCGGCCTCGGCTTCGCCCGCGTGCAGTTCACCCCCGACCTGATGCCGGCCGATCTGACCGGGACGCTGGTCTGGGTGCCCGGCGAAGGCAAGTTCGAGCTGCGCCGGGGGCCGATCTTCGCCTCGGTGATCGTCGCCGACGAGATCAACCGCACGCCGCCCAAGACGCAGGCCGCGCTGCTCGAGGCGATGGAGGAGGGCCGGGTGACCATCGAGGGCGAGACGCTCGACCTGCCGCGGCCGTTCGTCGTCTGCGCCACTGAGAACCCGATCGAGTTCGAGGGCACCTACCCGCTGCCCGAGGCCCAGCTCGACCGCTTCCTGTTCAAGCTGCTCGTGGGGTACCCGAATCCGCAGGAGGAGCGTGAGATCCTGCGCCGCCACCAGTCGGGCTTCCGGGCCCGCGACCTCGACCAGATCGACCTGCCCGCGCTGCTCGACCCCGCCGGCGTGCTGGCGCTGCAGTCCGAGGCGATGGCGGTGACGGTGGTGGACGATGTGCTTGGGTACGCGGCCGAGCTGGGCGCGTGGCTCCGGGCCAGCCCGGACGTGCTGGTCGGCCCCAGCCCACGTGGGACGATCGCCGTGGTGCTGGCCGCCAAGGTGATGGCCGCAGCGAGGGGCGACGCCTACGTCACGCCGGACGACCTGCAGTCGCTGGCGCTGCCGGTGCTGCGCCACCGGATCGTTCTGTCGACGGACGCCGAGCTGTCGGGCCGGTCGGCCGACGCCGTGGTCGGTCTCGCACTCGAGGCGGTCGCGGTGCCGCGCTGATGGTCACCCGTCGCGGCGTGATTGCGCTGGCCGGCGTCGCCGCCCTGGTGGTCGTCGCCTGGCCGGTCGGGCTGGCGGGGTGGGCGTTCGCCGCGGGGAACCTGCTCGTCCTGGCGGCGATCGCGGCGGACTGGCTGGCGGCGGAACCGGGCGCGATCGAGCTCGAGCGGCCCGCGCCCGAGCCGCTGTCCGTGGGTCGTGAGAACGCCGTCCGCCTGATCGTCCGCAACGGCAGTGCCCGGCCGCGCCGGGTCGCGGTTGGTGACGGGCCGCCGCCGCGCACTCGGCTCTGGCCGACGACGGCGACGGTCGAGCTGGGCGTGCAGGACGAGCTGTCGATCGACCAGACGCTGGTGCCGCGGGCTCGCGGCCCCGTGCGGTTCCTCGCGGCCGAGGTGCGCGTCGAGGGACCGCTCGGCCTCGCCTTCCGCGAGCGCTCGCACCCGGCCACCGCCATCGAGGCGGTGGCAATCGCGGACGTGATCCAGCTGCGCGAGCGCAGCCTGCTGCCCAGCGGCAGGCGGATCGGCGGCCTGCGTGCGATCCGCGCCGAGGCGGTTGGCCGCGAGTTCGAGAGCTTGCGCGAGTACGTGCGGGGGGACGACTACCGGCGGATCTCGTGGAAGGCGACGGCCAGGCGCGGCCGGCCGGTTGTCGCGACCTACCGGCCGGAGCGCCGCCAGACGCTGCTGCTGGCCGTCGAGGCAGGCCGGCTGATGGTCGGCGGTGGAGGGGATGGGCTGGACAAGCTCGACCGCTCCGTCAACGCCGCCGTGATGCTGGCCGCGATCGCCCGCGAGTACGACGACGCCGTCGGCGTGACCGTGTTCTCCGACCGGCTGCGGGCGGCGTTGCCTGCGGCGGCACGACCCGGCCAGCTGCGCCGGGTGCTCGATCTGGTGTCGCCGGTCGACCCCGAGATGACCGAGCCAGACTGGGCGCAGGGCCTGGCCGCGGCGTCGCGGCTCTCCCAGCGGCGCGCGCTGGTGGTCGTGCTGTCGGACGCGATGTACCTGGAGACCGACGCCCGGCTGACGGCGCGGCTGTCGCTGCTGGCGCGCCGCCACGTGGTGGTGTTCGCGGCGCAGCGCGATGCCGAGCTGGCGGCGATGGCCGGTCTCGACGTGGCCGGTGGGGAGTCGCTGTATCAGCGAGCGGCCGCAGTTCGCCTGATCGACCAGCGCTCGGCCGCGCTGACGGCCCTGTCGCGGGGCGGCGTCCACGTGCTGGACGCCGATCCCGATGCGCTCACCGAGCAGCTGGTGGCCCGCTTCCACGCGCTTCGCAGCGCGGGCGTGCTGTAGCGTCCCGGCCGTGAACCGCCCGGTCAAGCACATCACGGCGGACGAGCATTTCCTGCGGCGTGAGGATCCGGCGTTTCTGCACACCGACCCGTGGCGGATCCTGCGGATCACCGGCGAGTTCGTGCGCGGCTTCGACCTGCTGGCGGAGATCGACCTGGCGGTGACCGTGTTCGGCTCGGCGCGAACGGTCGAGGGCAGCGCCGAGTACTCGGCGGCGGCAGAGCTGGGCGCCCTGCTGGCCCGCGAGGAGTTCGCGGTGATCACGGGCGGCGGCCCGGGGATCATGGAGGCGGCGAACCGCGGCGCCATGGAGGCCGGTGGCGTGTCCGTGGGATGCAACATCGAGCTGCCCCACGAGCAGTACGCCAATCCCTACACCACCATCTCGCTCGACTTCAGGTACTTCTTCGTACGCAAGACGATGTTCGTCAAGTACTCCGAGGCGTTCGTCGTGTTTCCCGGCGGCTTCGGCACGCTCGACGAGCTGTTCGAGGCGGTGACCCTTGTCCAGACAGGCAAGATCCATCGCTTCCCGGTGGTGCTCTACGGCGTCGACTACTGGGCGGGGCTGGTCGATTGGGTGCGCGACCAGCTCGAGACCGATGGCCGGATCTCGCCCGGCGACATCGACATCCTGCAGGTCGCGGACACGCCCGAGGAGGCCTGCCGGATGGTGGTCGACTGCGTGCGCGGCAACTGCGACCATCCCGGCCACCAGCAGCCGGGGCCGGAGTCCTGATGGAGCGGAACCAGGCCCTCCTGCTGGCGATCGTCGCGGGCGGCGTGATCGGCTGCCAGGCGCCGATCAACCGGGCGCTCGGCGGTCACGTCGGCAACATGCAGGCGGCGCTCGTCAATTTCGTGGTCGGCGGCACCGTGGTGCTCGTGATCGTCATGTTCAACGGCGGTCTGTCCGGCATCGCCTCCGACCCCGTGCGCTGGCACTACCTGGGCGGTCTGGCGGGGGCGCTGTTCGTGATCACGGCGATCGTCACCCTGACTCCGCTCGGCGTGACGCTGCAGACACTGACGGTGATCACCGCTCAGCTGACGATCGCGGTCGTGATCGACCAGTTCGGGTTGTTCGGCGTCGACCGCAGGCCGCTCACGGTCGAGCACCTGGTCGGCATCTGCCTGGCGCTGGCCGGCGTGTTCGTCTTCGCCAGAGCCTGACGCTACGTCTGCGGCGCGTAGCGGCGGTGCAGCAGCAGCCGGTTGCCGTCGGGATCCTCGAACAGCGCCATGTGGCACACGCCCGTGTCGAAGGTTCCCATCGAGAACTCGACGCCGGCCGCCTCCAACTCCGCCTGGGCGGCTGCCACGTCCGGCACCCGCAGCGCGATCCCGGCGAGGTTCGGCTGGAAGGGCATGCCCTGGCTCTCCGGTGCCCAGACCCCGAGCGTCACCTGGCCGGCCCGGTACTCGGCGCCCGCCGGCGAGTCCTTCTCCAGCTCCAGGCCCAGCGTCTCGCCGTAGAACCGCTTGGCCCGCTCGACGTCCCGCGTCGGCACCGCCACGAAGTCCACTCGTTCCACCTCGATCATGGCCGGAGCGTACCAGCGGCATGGCGTTCGCTAATGTCCGCGGCGCGATGCGGGAGTTCCGCGTCATCGTCGTTCCCTACGAGCTCGGCCGCCTCCGCGACGGGGTCGGCCGCGGCGCGGAGCGGCTGCTCGCGGCGGGCGCGGAGGAGGCGCTGGCATCGGCGGGCGCAACGGTGCGTACCGACGTGGTGGTGTTCGACGAGACGTTCGAGCGCACCGGGTACGGCGAGGTGGACGGGTCGTTCGACCTGATCCGCGCGGTGGCCGAACGGGTATCGGCGGCGCGCGCCGAGGGCGCCTTTCCCGTGCTGCTCGGCGGTAGCTGCTTCAACGGCGTCGGGGTGGTTGCCGGGCTGTGCGAGCCGTCGCCGGGTGTCGTCTGGCTGGACGCGCACTCGGACTTCAACACGCCCGACACGGCGATCTCCGGCTACTTCGACGGGATGGGGCTGGCGGTGCTCGCCGGCGATGCCTGGCAGGCGCTGCACGCCACCGTGCCGGGCGCACGGCCGGTGCCGCAGACGGCGATGGTGCTGGCCGGGGCGCGCGACTTCGAGCCGCCGGAGAAGGTGCGGCTTGCCGCCTGTGACATCGCCCAGATCGGGGCCGAGCTGATGTCGACGCCTGCCACATTGCTCGACGCCGTACGTGCGCTCGAGCCCGAGCCGACCGGCATCTATCTGCACCTCGACCTGGACGTGCTCGACGAGGCGGTCGCGGCGGTCAACGTGTACCACGCTCCGGGCGGCATCACAGGCGAGCAGCTGGCCGACATCGCCGAGGCGATGTGCCGCGAGTTCCCTGTGCGCGCGGTCTCGCTGACCGTGTACGACCCCGGGTTCGACCCCGAGGGGCGGGTGCCGCCGATCGCGATGGAGGTGCTGCGGCGAGTGGCCGACGCGGCGGTGTAGCGGGGCGGGCCAGATCTCCAGCGGGGCGACATCCGGGGTCCGGGCTACGGTCGTGCGATGCACCCGTCGGAGGAGGCGGATCCCGGTCCGTGCACGTCAGGGGCTGTAGAGCCGCGCTGGCCGGTCGCGCTCGCCATCGGCGGCTTCATCGCGATCAACGTCGTGCTCCGGGTGGCGGAACCCGAGACGGCGTCGCTGGGCCCGCGCTGGCTCGTCCTGGGCATCGAGGTGGCGATGCTGTTGACGCTGCTGGCGGCAGATCCCGTGCGCGTGATGGCGCGACGGGCACCGCTTCGGCGGCTCTCGCTCGCACTGGTCTTTCTGCTCGCCGGCGCCGTCTTGCTGTCCACAGGCATCCTCATCGACGATCTCATCACCGGTGGTGGTGTGACGAAGTCGGCGACGGCGCTACTGGCGTCGGGTGCGCTCGTCTGGCTCGGCAACAGCCTGATCTTCGGGCTGCTCTACTGGCTTCTGGACAGCGGCGGGCCGCTGGCCAGGTTTCGCGGAGAGCGGGAGTTCCCGGACTTCGCGTTCTCCCAGCAGCTCAGCCCTGAGCTGGCGCCGGCGGGATGGCGGCCGATGTACGTCGACTACTTCATCCTCGGCATCACGACCAGCACGGCGTTCAGTCCGACTGACGTGATGCCCATGCGGGCCCGGGCGAAGCTGATGATGGCCGCCCAGTCGCTGATCTCGCTGATCGTCGTCGGCCTCGTGATTGCCCGCGCAGTGAACGTGTTCAGCTGATGCGCGAGGAGGGCCGGCACACACACATCGAGTGGCTGGTCCGACATCCCACCTACACCGGCGTCTTGTTCGCCATGCTCGGCTCGCGCTCGCAGACGGCCGCACGTACCTGTTGCTGTTCTTCGCGTTCGGCATCTATTTCGTCTACAGCGCGATGGACGAGGAGGAGACGATGGCCGCCGAGTTCCCGGCGCAGTACGAGCAGTACCGCGAGCACACGAAGATGCTCCTGCCGTACGTGCTCTGACGGTGCTTGATCCGTCGTTGACCATCGACTATCTTCGTCCCGTGGCCCACGGCGTGGTCTGCATCTCGCGTACGTTCGCGGCAGGTGGTGAGCAGGCGGGTGAGCTGGTTGCCGATCGACTCGGCTACTGAGACCGCAGCCGGCCCCCGTCAGGACGTTGTGCGCCAGCTGATCCGGGAGGCGATCGACCAGGTTGCCGCTGAGGGCGAGGTGGTGATCGTCGCGCACGCTGCCTCCCATGCGCTCGCCGGGCGACAGGATGTGCTTCGG
>DATLLN010000137.1:0-4051 GCA_035537835.1 Gaiellales bacterium | reverse complement strand
TTGGCCTTCGCTCGGCCGCGCCCCATCGGCTCGACCCCCTCGCTACGGAGTGCGGGAGCCCAGCCCCCGGGCTGGAAGGCCCGCGTGGCGACCCCGACTGAGTGACAATGTCTCGGACAACCTTACGACACGGATCCAGACGGAGCACACGTCCCTCCCCCGAGAGGGGCGCCAGGCTCCGACGGCGACCTCCGCCGGGCAGATCCGGGAGTCCTCGGCCACGTCTGCGGTCCGGAACTCACGCAGGGCGACGAGGCTGCACCAGGCCGTCGACCCGGCCCTGGCGGACCGCAATCGCGCCGTTCCTGCGTCCCCTGGGTGTGACGGGGAGTGAGGGCATCCCGCGTATCTCGGGGACTCGCCGTCGGCAGGTCGCCTGGGGGAGCGACGCGGCTTCTGCGCAGCATGTCCAGCTCGCTAGACTCCTCGGTTCCGTGAGACACCGCGGAGCGCTCACCAGGGCGAAGGGGGCGCCGGATGACGACGCCAGTTGAGTGCGTGATCCTCGACATCCCGGACGGGCTGCGTCTGGACCTGCTGGGTCTCATCGTCGAGATCGGTCGGGTGCGGATCGTTGCCGATCGGGCCGGTCTGCTCGGCGGACTGCTGGCTGCCTTGACCTGTGGCGGCGCATCGGCGGCCGACAGCCTCGAGGCGATGGCACAGATGATCCGGTCCCAGCACACGGCGGCGGCCGGCTCGGCTGCCTAGGACGTCCTCAGATCGGTAGGCCGCCCGGCCGAGAGCTGCGGCCGATGCCCGCAGTCGGCCTCACGGCAGCCGGATGGTCGCGAGCCGGCCGACCGCGCGGATCCGCTCCTCGGCCAGCCGGTCGGCCGCGACGGCGGGGGAGACGCCCTCGGCGTCCGCGGCCTGGAAGACGCGCAGGGCCACGTCGAAGATGCCGCTCGCCTTCGACTGCGCCCGGGCGAACGAGAAGCCGTGCCGCTCGTCCTCGACCTGGATGACGCCACCGGCGTTCACCAGGTCGTCGGGGGCGTAGAGGATGCCGCGCCCGCGCAGCTGGCCGGCGACGCCCGGGGTGGCCAGCTGATTGTTCGCGCCGCCGCACACGATGCTGCTCGGCAGCTTCGCCACGGTCCGCTCGTCGAGCGCGCCACCGAGGGCGCACGGGGCGTACACGTCGTGCGGCGTGGCGATCAGGTCGGCGGTGTCGGCCGCCGCCTTCACCTGCGGGTAGCGGGCCTGCAGCCGGGCCACCGCGGCCGGGTCCACATCGGTCACGACGACGTCGGCGCCGTCGTCGACCAGGTGGCCGACCAGCCACGAGCCCACCTTGCCGACGCCGGCGACCGCGACCGTGCGGCCGGACAGCGTGGGCGAGCCCCAGGTGTGCTGGGCGGCCGCGCGCATGCCCTGGAAGACGCCGTAGGCGGTCAGGACCGAGGAGTCGCCGCAGCCGCCGTAGGCCTCGGACCGGCCGTGCGCGTACCGGGTCTCCCGCGCGACGACGTCGAGGTCGGCGTTGTAGGTACCCACGTCGCACGCGGTGAGGTAGCGGCCGCCGAGCGCCTCGACGAAGCGGCCGTAGGCGCGCAGCAATGCCTCGGTCTTGTCGGTGCGCGGGTCGCCGATGATGACGGCCTTACCGCCGCCGAGGTCGAGACCGGCGAGGCTGTTCTTGTACGTCATCCCCGCCGACAGCGCCAGGACGTCGGCGAGGGCAGCCTCTTCGCTGGCGTAGGGGTAGAACCGGGTGCCGCCGAGGGCGGGGCCGAGCGCCGTCGAGTGGACGGCGACGATCGCGCGCAGCCCCGATTCGACGTCGCGGCAGAACACGACCTGCTCATGATCAGAGCTGAGGATCTCCACGCCAGGAGACTAGAACGGGCCCGCGACGTCCCTCGTCCGGTGGGCACCGCGCGGGTCCGGCCACGGCCGACGGGCCGCGACGGGCATGATCCTGGGCGAAGAGACCAGCGAGCGCGCTGCTGCGCCCGCGAGCACAGGAGGACTTTCGATGGCCGGACCCAAGCGACTGCTGACGCTCGCGGTGGCCGCACCGCTCTTCCTCGCTGCCGCCTGCACCACCGGCGGCGACTCGGACAGCGGCGATTCCGGCAACGGCAGCAGCGGTGGCGGTGGTGGCGGCGACCTCAGCTTCGCGGTCATCACCCACGGGTCCGCCGGTGACGCGTTCTGGGACGTCGTCCAGAACGGGGCCGAGCAGGCCGGCAAGGATCTCGGCATCTCCGTCGACTACCAGAGCGACGGCGACCCGCAGCGGCAGGCGCAGCTCATCGACGCGGCGGTCAACCAGGGCGTCGACGGCATCGTGGTCTCGATGGCCAACCCGGACGCCCTGCAGGACTCGGTCGAGGCGGCCGTCGACGCCGGCATCCCGGTCGTCACCATCAACTCCGGCGGCGAACGGTCAGCGGAGTTCGGCGCCATCGGCCACGTCGGCCAGGACGAGTCGATCGCCGGCCAGGGCGCGGGCCGTGAGCTCGCGGCCGAGGGCGCGCAGAAGGTGCTCTGCGTCGTGCACGAGGCCGGCAACATCGGCCTCGAGCAGCGCTGCGCCGGCGCCTCCGAAGGCCTCGGCAGTGACGTGACCTCGCTGCAGGTGGACATCAACGACCTGCAGGGCGCGCAGTCGACGATCGCCTCGCAGCTGCAGAGCGACCCGACCATCGACGCCGTCCTCACGCTGAACTCCGCCGTCGCCGCCGTGGCCGTCACGGCCGCCGAGGACGCCGGCTCCGGCGCCGCGATCGCCACCTTCGACCTCAACCAGGACGTCATCAGCGGCATCCAGGACGGTTCGATCGCGTTCGCCGTCGACCAGCAGCAGTACGAGCAGGGCTACCTGCCGATCGTCATGCTGCAGCTCTACGCGAAGAACCTGAACACCGTGGGCGGCGGCCAGCCCGTCCTCACCGGTCCCGGGATCGTCAACGCCGACAACGTCGACGAGATCGCCGACCTGGCCTCGGCCGGTACGCGCTGAGCGTCACCGGGACCGGCAAAGAGGCCGGTACAGGGGCCGGTACTGAGGAGCGGGCGGCCGACGAGCGGCTGACGGCGCGGGGCCCTCTGCGCCGTCTCCTCGTGACCCCGGAGCTCGGCGCGCTGGTCGGCGCCGTCGTCGTCTTCGTGTTCTTCGCGGTGCAGTCGCCGGTGTTCCGCTCGGCCCGCGGGGTGGCGAACTGGCTCGACCCCGCCTCGACGCTGGGGATCATGGCCGTCGCCGTGGCCCTGCTGATGATCGGCGGCCATTTCGACCTCTCGGCCGGCGTGATGACCGGGACGACGGCGCTGACGGTGGGCATCGTCGCCGTGGAGTTCCGGCAGAACCTCTGGATCGCCATCGCCGTCGCGCTCGTCATCGCCCTGGCCGTGGGCTTCTTCAACGGGTGGCTCGTGACCCGCACCGGGCTGCCGAGCTTCATCATCACGCTCGGCACGTTCCTGATGCTCCAGGGCCTGAACGTGGGCCTGACCAAGCTCTTCACGAACACCGTGACCGTGGGCGGCATCGACGACGTGCCCGGGTACGCATCCGCGGAGTGGATCTTCGCCTCCCGCCTGAACATCGCCGGCACCGAGTTCCGCGTCGCGATCCTCTGGTGGCTGCTGTTCACCGCCCTGGCCACCTGGGTGCTGCTGCGCACCCGGTTCGGCAACTGGGTGTTCGCCACCGGCGGCGACGAGGTGGCGGCGCGCAACGTCGGCGTCCCGGCCCGTCGCACCACGATCACGCTGTTCATGACGACGGCGACGGCGGCCTGGTTCGTGGGCACCACGCTCGCCGTCCGACTCACCTCGGTGCAGGCGAACACCGGCGTCGGCCAGGAGCTCATCTACATCGTGGCCGCCGTCATCGGCGGCTGCCTGCTCACCGGCGGGTTCGGCTCGGCGATCGGTGCCTCGCTGGGCGCGCTCATCTTCGGCATGACCCAGCTCGGGATCCCCTACCTGCACTGGGACGCCGACTGGTTCTACTTCTTCCTCGGCGCGATGCTGCTGCTCGCCGTGCTGTCCAACCGGCTGGTGCGCCGCTACGCCGAGGCGGCCCGGCGATGAATCC
>DATLLN010000136.1:0-2818 GCA_035537835.1 Gaiellales bacterium | reverse complement strand
CCCCGGGCGCTCGCGAATGATCACCAGCAGCGAGATCTGTCCGACAGTTGTCCCCGTAGGCAGCGCCTCACGGCGAAGCCTGCGGTTGATCCGCAGCAGCAGCGGCCGCAGCTCTGCGGCGACGCTCTCGGGTGAACTGATCGTTAACATAGTTAACTACATGGTAGCAGAGCGTGGTCCCCGCCGCGCGTACACTCGGGCGATGCCGATCGACCGCACACCGGCCGAGCCGGACATCCCGGCGAAGCTGGACGAGTGGCCGGGGGACGACCGCCCCGCGGACGGCGCGGAGCTGTCGGCGGCCGCGCTGCGCGACGCCCGGTGGGCGAAACTGTCGGTCGCCGGGCTGCGACTCGACGAGGTGGAGATCGCTGGGGGCGACCTGGCGGGTGCCAGGTTCGTCGACCCGTCTTTCCGGGACATCGTGATCAGGGACGCCAATCTGGCCAACGTGACGTTGCACGGCGGCCTCCTGTGGCGGGCGCGGATCGACCGCGGACGGCTGACCGGATTCGCCGTGACCGAGGGTGAGCTCCGCGACGTGACGATCCATGACGCGACGGCGTCGATGGCCGGGTTCCGCCACGCGACGCTGACGCGGGTGACGTTCGACGGCTGCATCCTGCAGCAGTCGGACTTCATGGGCGCCCGCGCCGAGGACGTGAGGTTCCACGGCTGCGACCTGACCGGCGCCAGCTTCGCGCACGCCGAGCTGGCCGGCGCCGAGTTCCGGCGGTGCGTAATGGACGAGGTCGAGGGCGTCGAGGGGTTGCGCGGGGCAGAGATGGACGTCGAGCAGGTCGTCGCGCTGGCGCCGGCGATGGCCGCCGCGCTCGGGATCCGGCTGCTGCCGGACGAGCGCTGAGGCCGGACCCGCCGGACACGACACTATGATCGAAGGCATGGCGAGCAACGACCCGCAGGATGAGATGGACGTGTTGCTGAACTTTCTGCTCCCCTACGCCCGGGACCAGCTGGAGCAGAACGGCGACTTCGTTCCCACCGGGGCGACACTGTCGGATGCCGGCACCGTCTCGGCCGTCAACGCAGGGATCGACGATCCACGCGCGGCGTCGGACGTTGTCGTCGCGGCGCTGACCGAGGCAATCCGCCGTGAGGCCGAGGCCGGCCCGGTGCGCGGATGCGGAGTGGTGGACTCGGCGAGGGTGCCGCGTCCGGGGATGCCGGAGATGACCGACGCGATCCGCGTGCGCATCGACCACGTTGCCGCCGACCCGGTGCACGTCTTCATGCCGTTTCGCAAGCGCCGGATGCGAGGGTACGAGTTCGACGAGCTGTTCGTCGAGCCCGGCACCTCCCTGCTGCGCTGACGTACAATTCGGGCATGGGTCTGCTCACGCTGATCCGCAGCAAGCGCCGCCCCTGCTACCGGGTGCGGGTGCACGGGCTCGGCCGGTACTCCGAGGAACGGTTCGCCACACTGGTCGACGCGCGCATGTACGCCGATGAGCTCGCGAAGAGCGGCTGCATCTGCCTGATCTACGTCGACAAGGATCCGAAGCCCGTTTACTGTACGGACGACGACTGGGACGGCGGCGATGGTTCGCCCGGGGTGAGGGAGCCCCGGCGGCCGATGCCGGGATCCTCGGCCGGCTCGATCTCGCTCGAGCTGCCCGACTAGTGCGTCGGAGGGCGCCGCATGAACCACACTTGCGGCCCGCCACCGGGCCCATCGCCTTCCTCGAACACCACGAAGCCGAACTTGCCGTAATAGGGCACGAGGTGCGGCCGGGTGGTCTCAAGGATCGCCGGCAGGCCGTCGGCATCGGCCATCGCCAGGCCGTGGTCGATCAGCAGGCCGCCGATGCCGCCCCGCCGCATCGCCGGGTCGACGGCGATCGAGTCGAGCGCCCAGTGAGGCTCGTCGGGATAGCAGCCGAGCACCCAGTCCCAGAGCTGCTCGTAGCGCGCGCCCCCGTCGTCGGCCTGGGCGGCGACGCCGTCGTGCCAGCTCATCAGCTGCTCCCAGAAGGAGTCCGCGGCGTCGGGGCTGATCCACGACGCGGCACCGGCCGCGTCGCCGGCCTGCCACAGGCAGCCGAGCCGGGCGGCGGCCGAGTGCAGGCCGCGGAACTCCGCCTGCATCACCGCCAGCGGATCCGGATGGTCGCCAAGTGGCCAGCGCAGGAGCTGCTCGTCGATGAACGCCTGCGCGGTGACCTCGACCAGCGGGTCGATCTCGTCGTCCCGCACCGCCGTGACCGCCAGCTCCATTGCGGCGAGCATAGCCGCCGCCGGCCGCGGTCAGCCTCGGCGTCCCGCCACACCGGCACGTGCGCCTCGTCGGTGATCGGCTCGAACGACGCGCCCGTCGCTGGAGGTACCGGACGGAGGGATGACGAGTGGGTCGGTGTAACAACGAGATCTGACTCCGTTGTCACACCGCGGCTTCCGGGCCGCCCCCGAAGGGACGGCCCGGAACACGGCTCAGCTACGGGGCGACCCGGCTGATGCGGGTACCCCAGTTCGCCAGCGACGTGCGCGTGTTGCCGCACGTGAACTGCGGCGAGCTCGGGGTGTCGGCGACGTACTGCTGGAACGTGCACGACTGGCCGATGTACTCGGAGGCCATCCAGATCGAGCTGCCGTCGACTGCGGTGGCGCCGTAGTCGCCCCACCGAGGCCGCGGCGGGTCACCGAACGCCTTGTAGCCGGCGAAGCCGTCCTGCGGCCCGGCTCCCCTGCCGTACACCCGGACGTCTCCCGTGCCGTTGGCGACGCTGAGCGTCGTCCAGGCCGCGCTCGGGAAGATGGTCGGGCCGACCAGGGTGAAGGTCATCACGCCGCGGCCTCGGTG
>DATLLN010000135.1:0-2359 GCA_035537835.1 Gaiellales bacterium | reverse complement strand
GCCACCAGCTCACGGTCGATCGCAAGCGTCGTGCCCGCTGGCCTCGGGCGACCTCGTCGCGATCGGCCAGACGACGCTCCGCTACGAGGCGGGCAAGTCGTGACGCCGCTCGGGATCGTCGACAGCGCCGGCCAGAGCCAGACAGGCCACGTGCGCAGCCACAACGAGGACTCGTACCTGATGCGCGGGCCGCTGTTCCTTGTCGCCGATGGCATGGGCGGGGCGGCGGCCGGCGAGATCGCCTCGACGATGTGCACCGAGGCATTCGCCGAGATCAACCTGATCCGGCTGCGCGGCGCCGACGCACTGCGTTCCGCGGTGAGCAGCGCGAACGCCAGCATCTACGAGCGGGCCCAGGCTAACCCCGAGCTGGCCGGCATGGGCACCACGGTGATCGCCGCGCTGGTCGACGAGGACGCCGTGGTGACGTTCGCCCACGTCGGCGACAGCCGCGCCTACCTGATGCGCGAGGGCGTGCTGCGGCGCCTGTCCGAGGACCACTCGGTGGTCGCCGAGCTGGTGGCATCGGGTCACCTGACCGAGGAGGAGGCCATCAGCCATCCCCAGCGCAGCGTGATCACGCGCGTGCTGGGGGCGGAGCCGAACGTCGAGGTCGACACCTTCACCATCGACGGCGCAGCCGGCGACGTCGTGCTGCTCTGCAGCGATGGTCTGACAGGGATGGTCAGCGACGAGCGGATCGCCGAGCTGCTGGCCGCAGACGAGCCCGCCGAGGCGATCACCCGCAACCTGGTGCGCGCGGCGCTGGAGGGCGGCGGCGAGGACAACATCACGGCCATCGTGCTCCGCCTGGGCGAGCTCGATGACCAGCCGACCGGCTCGATGCGGCTGATCCTGACGACCGACCCCGACCTGCTCCCGCCGGACGACGGGTCGGACTCGTGGCGTCCCGGCCGCAAGACCCTATTCGCCGGCATCGGCACGATCGCCGTGGTCGTGGTGCTGGCGGTGGGCGCGGCGATCGGCCTGCGCCAGAGCCACTTCATCGGCGCCAACGAGTCCACCGGCAGAGTCGAGATCTACCAGGGCGTGCCGTGGGAGCTGTTCGGCGGCATCAAGCTCTACCACGTCGTGCGCGTCACCTCGATCACCTACGCCTCCCTCGATCCGCAGACCCGCAAGGACCTGTTCGATCACCGCCTGCGCTCCGAATCGGATGCGGAGGCTGAGATCAAGCGGATCGAGGAGGGCTCTCCGTGAGAAGCGCCCGCACCCGCGAGCTGTGGAACCTGCTGTGGGTCGCCCTGCTCACCGGCATCGGCTTCCTGGCCGTCTACACGGCGCGGCAGCAGGAGATCTCGAGCACATCGCTGGTCTACGCGGGGTTCTTCTTCGCGCTCTACGCGATCGCCCACCTCGGCCTGCGGGCCGGACTGCCTGACGCCGACCCCTGGCTGCTGCCGCTGGCCGCCCTGATGACGGCGATCGGCCTCACCGAGATCTACCGCCTCTCGCCCACGCTGGCCCGCGACCAGTCGGTGTGGATCGTGGTCGGGCTGGTGGGGTTCCTGGCGCTGATCCTCGTCCTCGGCGACATCCGCAAGCTCGAGGACTACAAGTACACGATCGGCGGGGCCGCGGTGGTCCTGCTCGTGGTGACCATGCTGGTGGGCACCACGATCAACGGCGCCCGGCTGTGGATCCAGGCCGGAGGCGTGCAGGTGCAGCCGGGCGAGTTCTCCAAGCTGCTGCTGGTGATCTTCCTCGCCGGCTACCTGCGTGAGAAGCGCGAGCTGCTGATGATGACGCACCGGCGCGTGCTGGGGATCGGGTTCCCGGCGCTCCGCCATCTGGGCCCGCTGCTGACGATGACGGGCGTCGCTCTGGCCGTGGTCGCCGTGATGAACGACATGGGCACGGCGCTGCTGTTGTACGGCATCTTCCTGGCGATGCTCTACACGGCCACCGGGCGCAACCTGTACACGGTGGTCGGCATTGCCCTGTTCGCCGCCGGTTCGTGGTTCGTGTACCAGGCGACGCCGCACGTGCAGGAGCGGTTCACGATCTGGCTCGACCCCTGGAAGGACGCGCAGGACACCGGCTACCAGATCATCCAGTCGATCGAGTCGATTGCCGACGGCGGCGTCTTCGGCGCCGGCCTAGGCCGTAGCTTCCAGCTGCTGCAGAACGGCACGCCGGTGATCCCCGCCGCCCAGACGGACGGCATCTACGCCGTCTGGGCCAACGAGACCGGGCTGGCCGGCGCCGCGGCCCTGCTGCTCGTCTACCTGCTGTTCTGCTACCGGGGCTTCAAGACGGCGACGCTGGCCGAGGACGGCTTCTCGAAGCTGCTCGCCACCGGCCTGACGTTCGCCTTCGGCCTGCAAGCGTTCCTGAT
>DATLLN010000134.1:0-6132 GCA_035537835.1 Gaiellales bacterium | reverse complement strand
CGCGGCGCCCCCGACGCCCGCTCCCAGCACCAGTGCGCCGGTCACGACCCAGGTTCGAGTCCTGTTCGAGAACATGGCCTCCCTTTCTTCGGATCCCGCTCTTGGTGGCGGGGTTGGCTCAAGCGTCGCTGCCGAAGCTGGCCGGGCGGTCAGCGCCGGCTGGGGGTTCGCTCAGAGCTGTAACGCCCGGGAGGCGTTGCTCGATCTCCAAAGACCAGGGTTCCAGCCGTCGGCGGAGATGGAGGCAACGTTGTGAAAAGCCAGGCCGCCACGAAACCCGTCGCCCGACGGGTCGGCGACAGGCTGAGCTGTGCCCGCCACGGGCATCTGTGGACCGAGGCGCGGATGACGATCGGCGAGACGGAGCTGATCCGGTTCGAGTGCACGCGCTGCGGCGCGATCGGCAGCGTCAGGCGCGGTTCAGCGAGCCCGCCGGCCGAGGATCAGCAGTAGCGGGCTCCACAGCGGCCATCGGCTGGGGGTTCGCGCCACGCCTCGGCGACCCTGCCGGTGTAACGAAGGGGTCTGACCCCGTTGTTACACGCCTCGCGCAACAAAGGGGTCTGACCCCGTTGTTGCAGGCCGCCCGGGCTGACCCGCACCCCCCGGGGGGCCCGAACGCGGGGGGCGTAAAAGCCCGGCGCGAGCGCCCGGGCGGCCCCGGGGATCCTGCCATCGGGATCCCGCGCACGCCCTCCCCGATTTGGAGGAGCCCGCCACCCCGTCCGGCGGTAAGCGGCGGCGCGTAGGCTTGCCGGCATGGCCGGCGTCGAGCTCCTGCTCCCCGCCCACGTGGCGGCCGCGCTGCCCCTGTCCGGGCGCACCGGGATCCGCCGCAGCGACGGCGCCGCGCTGGTCGTCGACGTCCGCGGATTCACCGCGCTCACACAGCGCGAGACAGTGACGAACTGCCCTGAAAAACCAGACTGACGAGGAGCGGCGGGGAGCTTTGACCGTCCACCTCTGCGGGGGAACCGCAGCGCTCTCCTTGACCTACCGCCGCATTGCCGGCCGCGGACGCCGCGGCCGGAGATCCAGTATCCACCGCTCGAACGCGGCGTCAACACCGACCGGTCAGGCCGTGCGGCGTAGGCGGCGGCGCCAGCCGCCGGCCTCGGGCGCGGCCTCGGCCATGAGGTCGCGGAGGGCGCCCAGATCGATGGAGGCGGGCGCCGGCCGGTCGTCATCGAGGACGCGCTGGAGGCGCGCGCGGCTCTCGTCGTCGATCTCGAGGAAGCGGCAGCCGTAGATCCGCCGGCCGGTGTCGGCGCCGCGGATCGACATCACTCGCACCTCGGCCTCGATCACCTCCGTGAAGAACCGTCCCAGGAAGCGCAGCCGGTCGCCGCGGCGCAGCACCCGGTCGGTGGTGATCGCGACGCCAGAGGCCGAGACGTCGACGATCCGGCCGCGGACGGTGTCGCCGTCGACCACCTCCTGGCAGTTCACGGCGACCAGGTGCGCCTCGCCGCCGGCCGGGAAGCGCGGATCGTTGCGGCGCTGCTCATCCGGCACGACGCGCTCGGGCCGCAGCTCGATCCGGGCCGTGTCAGACCCCGCCACCTCGGCGCGGACGACCCGTAGCTGCATCGTCCACGGCTCGCCGCCAGGGTCGACGATTCTGGCCGAAAGCTCGAGGCCCGCCGAGACCCGGAAGCGCGGCGCGATGCCGATCAGCCGGTCGCCCTCGATCTCGACCACCTCGACGGGCACCTCCGCGCCGTCGCGCGTGCGCAGGCCGAGTGCGCGCGCAGCGCGCAGCACGGGCAGCGCATCGTGCACCGACATCGACCTCATGGGCACATAATCGGCGCGTTCAGCCCGAGCGTGAGCGCGGCGCGCTAGCGGGTAACGGCGACCAGCATGCCGTCGCCGATCGGCACCAGGGCGGCGTCCAGGCCGGAATCGGTCAACACACGCTGGTTGAACCGGCGCATCTCGTCGACGCTCTCCTGCGTCCAGTGCCCGATCGCACGTCCCTCGGCCACGCTGCCCGACAGCAGCGTGTTGTCGACGACCACGGTGCCGCCTCGCCGAAGAGCCTTCAGCGCCAGCTCGAGGTGCGTCGCGTAGTCGCCCTTGAGGCCGTCGATGAACGCCAGGTCGACGGAGCCCGGCTCCAGCTCGGCGAGCCCGGCGCCGGCGTCCTGCAGGCGCAGGTCGGTGCGCTCGGTCATACCCGCGCGCTCGAGGTATCCGCGAGCCGCCTGGTGGCGCTCCTCGTCGATCTCGAACGAGACGACGATGCCGCCGTTCGGCAGCGCGCGGGCGATCAGCAGGGTCGAGTAGCCGATGGCCGTGCCGACCTCGACGACGCGGCGGGCACCGGTGGCCGCGACCAGCGTGCGCAGAAACGCGCCCGACTCGGGCGGCAGGATCGGCACGCCGTCGCGGGCGCCGTGCGCCTCCATCTCGAGCAGCAGGTCGTCGGGCGGCGTCCGCGACTCGACCAGGTGGCGCTCGACTGCGTCCGTGACGATCACGCGGCGCAGTCTAGCCACGGCCTGTCGATTCGGAGGCGCGCCGTTCGTCATCCCGTTGACGGCCCGAGAGGCGGGCCGGATCGACCGACTGGAGGAACCGATGGCGGACATTACGGTGAAGCGGATCGAGGAGTTCGACACCCCCCACGATGGCGGCTTCTGCCGCGCGCGGGCGTCGCTCGGGGTGACGTCGTTCGGCATGCAGGTCGAGAACTTCCCGCCGCATTTCGAGCATCACCCACGTCACGACCACGCGGACGACGGGCAGGAGGAGGTCTACACCGCGCTCGCGGGCTCGGCCACCGTCCACGCCGGTGGGTCCGAGTACCGGCTGGAGCCGGGCGTGTTCATCCGCATCGGACCGGGTGAGATGCGCCAGGTGACGACCGGCGACGAGGGCGTCCAGCTGCTGGCCATCGGAGCCGTCCCCGGGCGGGCGTACGACGCACCGGCGTTCACAGAGGAAGGTGCATCACTTCCCGGCTGACTGGTTATGCGATGATGCGGTCGTGGACGGTGGGCAGACTGGGAATGGGCACAGAGGTTCTGTGATGTGGATGATCGGCTGCGCGACCGGGCTGGGTGTGGTGGCCGCGGCGCTTGCCCGGTCGCGCAGGCAGCACGCCGAGCAAGCTGAGCCGATCGCGGCGACCCCCGTAGCGCCCGCACAGCCTGCCCCCGTCGCGACCGTCCCGATCCCCCAG
This sequence comes from Gaiellales bacterium, assembly GCA_035537835.1. Classification (GTDB taxonomy): domain Bacteria; phylum Actinomycetota; class Thermoleophilia; order Gaiellales; family JAICJC01; genus DATLLN01. The sequence goes on along the minus strand of DATLLN010000134.1, from coordinate 2,945 downwards.
CCGACGCCGATCCGGCGGGTGCTCGTGCACGCCCCCGACCCGCTGGCGGAGCCGGTGGCCCGGCTGGAGGCCGAGATGGCGCTGTCCGCGGTGATCGTGACGGCCGAGCTCCGCGCCCCGCGGACCGCGGCCGCAGCAGTGCTCGATCGGCCGCCCCGGCCGCTGCCGGAGCCGGCCGTCGCCGTGGCGACCGTGTTCCCGGTCGAGGTCGAGCCGGCGCTTCGGCTTGACGAGTTCGTGGAGGTGCCCGCGGTGGTGGAGGCGGCGCCGGTGGAGCCCTCCGCCAACCACCGCCGGGTCGCCGCGTGGCTGCTGGGCGCCGTCGCCGCAGTCGGGCTGCTGCTCTGCATCGTGCTGCTGGCCGTGGGAAGCCAGGCCCCCGGCATCGCCACCCGCTACCCGATGCGCAACGTCGTCGGCATGCAGGCCGACCAGGCGCGGGCGATGCTCGCCCGCGACGGCGTGCAGATCTCGACCGTGTCCGCCGGTCGCGGCCCCGTCGGCGTCGTCCTCAGGGAATCCGGGTTCGACCCGGACGGGATGTACGGTCCCGGCTCGCAGATCGTGCTGCTGGTGGGCGGCGGTTAGCGCAGGATCTCGACGAGCAGCACCCAGGCGTCGGTGATGCCGACGGCCAGGCACATCAACACCCCGAACGCCTGCCAGTCCAGTCCTGTCACCGACCCGTCGATCAGCAGCGCGCCCGCGATGATTGTCGGCAGCAGGGCGAGCTCGGCCAGCGAGACCCGCTGCACGAACTCGCGCGTTCCCCGCTCCCGCGACGGCTCGAACGCCCGCCAGAGCACCACGTTCACCAAGGCGAAGGCGATGCCTCCCAGGATCAGCATCTCGAAGCCGAGAGTGCGCATGCTCTGGTTGGGAATCAGCACGACCAAAGCCACGAACACCGGCTGCACCATCATGATCACCGCCTCCCCCGCCCGGCCCGGCAGCAACTCCGGGTGCGCGAGGATCTGGCGGAGGTTGATCGACAGGGCCACGAAGACGAGGCCGGCGAGAGCTGCCGACGCACCCGCCTGGGCGGCGAAGAACGTTTCCCAGTCGCCGATCACCGGGCGATCATACGCACCGGCGGCCGCGGGTCATGGCTACAGCGGTCGAGTGTCCTGGTGGTGCCAGGCGCCGCAACGGATGCAGCGCTCGGTGGAGACGACCGTGTCGCCGTCCGGCCGCTCGTAGGGCTGCCAGCGATGCCCCTTGCGCAGGCACCGCAGCCGGTGCCTCAGGTGGCGAACGCCGTGCGAGGTTCCGTTGTCCATGGCGGTAGGCTACCCCGTTCTTGCAGGGCAAGCCGCGCATGCTGTCGTCCTAACCGAAGAACTGCGCAAGTTCTGCGCATGGCTCGTCGTTCACCCCGCGGCGGCGCCGGAGCGCAGCGGCGGGAACTCCGAGAGCAGCCCCTCGGCACCGACCTGGTAGAGCTCGACGGCGTCGGGCAGCCCCTGGAACCGCCACGAGCCGAGACTCGTCAGCGTCAACCCCTCGTCCAGCGCGTCGGCCAGCGCCGACTGCACGGCCGCGGACATGACGATCTGACCGCCGTGCGCGGCGAACGAGATGCGCGCCGCTGTGTGGACGGCGATCCCGACGTAGCCGGTCTCGGTCAGCGTCGGGCGACCGCGGTGCAGGCCGATCCGCAGCCGCACATCGAGGCCGTCGGGCCACGGTCCCGCGGCCATCCCGCGCTGCACGGCAAGCGCGGCAGCCAATGCCGCGGCCGGATCCTCGAACACGGCAAACAGCTCGTCGGCACGGGCGTCGACCTCGCGGCCGCCCGCCTGCCGGACGGCGGCGCGGACGAGCTTGCGGATGTCGGCCAGCAGCCGGGCGTAGCCGTCTCCGAGCGCGGCCAGCAGCTCGGTCGACCGCTCGATGTCGGTCAGTAGGAACGTGACCGTGCCCCTGGGGAACTTGCGCTGGGGCTCGAGCTGGGCGCTGATGAACCCGATCGGCACGATGCCGTGCTTGGCGGCGGCGCGCAACAGCCGCGTCCGCGCACGGTCACGAGCGGCCTCGTCCTCGAAATGCACCTGGCTGAACCGCGCCAGCGCGTTACGCACGTGCGATGCGTCGTTGATCGGCAGCCGGCGACGGCCATGGGAGTCGATATAGGCGAAGGCGCTGTCGGGCAGCTGCGCGCGCTCCTTCGCACCGAGCGGTGGCATGGGCGCATGATCGCATGCGCGCCCCGTCCGGTGTGGCTAGCCGGCCGAGCCGAACCCTACGACGATGCCCGTGCCGTTCGCCCGGGTGGCGGAGCCGTTGGCGCCACCGTCGCCGACAGGCTCGCAGATGATGTTCGAGTAGCCCTGGGCCTTCACCTCGCGTTAGGCGGCGGCAACCGGGGCGGACCCGCTCGAATCCGGTCCGCGTCGATATCGTGGGACTGAATGCTGGCCGACGTCGTCACCAACCATGCGTCGTGGTTCGGACGCAGCCGCCGGCGGATCGAGGTGGACGGCGTGACGCTGTTCCTGGGGTCGGCGGACGCGGCGATCGCGTTTCCGCCTGCCGGGTGCGATCCCGCCGGCGCCGTCGCCCTCGCGGCGAAGGCGGGCGCCAGGGAGATCGGCTGCTGGGGGCTGGCGCCCGATGACGCGCTGGGCCGCCGGCTGCTCGGCCTCGGGTTTCAAAACGGCTGGCAGCCACAATGGATGGGCATCGAACCCGGACCGGCGGAGGAGCGCCCGGCGGCCGACGAGAGCCCCGACTGCGGCGAAGGACTCCCCTACGCCGCGGCTGCCCACCGCGCCGCAGTGCGCGAGCCGGGCGTGCACCACTTTGTCGTCCGCGACGGCGGTGCGCTCGTCGGCCATGCTTTGCTCAACGTCGCCGGCACCACCGCCGGCATCTACGACATGGGCGTCGGCTTCGAGCATCGCCGGCGCGGCCATTGTCTGGCGCTGACGCGGGCGACGGCCGCC
>DATLLN010000133.1:0-6329 GCA_035537835.1 Gaiellales bacterium | reverse complement strand
GTCGCCTGGACGCTGCCGACGGTGCTGCTGCTGCCCTTCGGCGGCACGCTGTCCGACCGCATCGGCCGCCGGCCGCTGATGATCACCGCCGACCTGCTGCGCGCCGTCGCGGTCGCGGTGATCTCAGTGCTCAGCCTGAGCGGCCACCTGGAGATCTGGCACCTGGTTGCGCTGTCGGCGCTGTTCGGTGTGGGCGAGGCGCTGTTCGGCCCGTCGTTCACGGCGATCGTCCCTGAGATCCTGCCCAGGGACCTGCTGCTCGAGGCGAATGCGCTCGACCAGACGATGCGCCCGTTGGCGTTCCAGTTCGCCGGCCCGGCGCTGGGCGGGCTGCTGGTCGGTGTGTGGGGTCCCGGCTCTGCGTTCGCCCTCAACGCGGCGACGTTCCTGGTGTCGGCGGCGTGCGTCGCGCTGATGCGGGTGCGGCGGGTGGCCGCCCGGGAGGACGAGCCGTCGTCGATGCTCGACGACATGCGCGAGGGGCTCGCCTACGCCCGCGGCCAGACCTGGCTGTGGGGCACGCTGCTCGCGTTCTCGGTCGCCGTGCTGGCGTTCTGGGGTCCGTGGGAGGTGCTGGTGCCGTTCGTGATCCGCAACCACCTGGACGGCGGCGCCGGCGCGTACGGGCTGGTGCTCGCGGCCGGCGGCCTGGGTTCGATCGCCGGCGCCGTGGCCATGGGTCACCTGGGCATGCCCAGGCGGCGGATGGACGTGATGTACGGCTGCTTCATCGTCTCCAGCTTCGCGATCGTCTTCTACGGCCTGGCCGGATCGGTCTGGCAGGTCGGCCTCGTCGCAGCCCTGATCGGTGCCTGCTTCGCGGTGGGCATCGTGATCTGGGGGACGATGATGCAGAGCCTGGTGCCCAACGAGCTGCTGGGCCGCGTGTCGGCGATCGACTGGATGGTGTCGACGGCGCTCGCCCCGCTGTCGTTCGCGCTGGTCGGGCCGCTGTCCGATCAGATCGGAGCGCGAGAGACGCTGGTCGGCGCCGGCCTGGTCTCCGGCGTCGTGCTGCTCGCCTTCTACCTGGCGATCCCCGGCATGCGGGACGTCGACCGGGCGGCCTAGTTGGGGATGTCGATCACGTCCGCCGAGATGGTGCCGTCGCGGCGGTACGCCTGCCAGTGGCGGTAGGCGGAGGCGGTCAGCTCACCCTTCATCTCGCCGCGCTCGATCATGCCCTCGATCAGCTGCGGCGCGAACCACTGCGGTGCTCCCAGGATGTCGGAGTCGGCGACCGCGTAGCTCGTCTGGCGCGGCTGGCTGGAGAGGTAGTTGAGCCGCATCGAGGTGCCGATCCGCCGGCCGTCGGTGTCGTGCTCGCGCACCAGCGACATGCCGATCAGGCTTGCTCCGGATGCCGCGTAGCCAGTCTCCATCAGGAGGTTGCGGTTGACGATATGCTCGGGGATCTGCGACGCGCCGTCCTCGTCCAGCGTCGCCATCCAGCCGGTCGGGAAGTTCCATCGCTCCTCGCCCTCGCGGTTCAGCTGGCGCACCATCAGGAGCTCGCCGCCGTGCTCGACGATCGAGCAGACGGTGGTGGCGAAGATCGGATCGTGATGCTCGTCGCCGGGCGGCCGCGCTGACCCGGCTTCGGGCGAGGGAAGATCGCTCATCCGGAGGGAGGGTACAGGATCGGGAGCGCGGCGCTCGGGACGGCCCGTCTACCATCCCGCACGATGACCGCGATCACCTCGGCGGACGCTCTGCGCAGCATCTACCGGACGCCGGGAGACCTCGTGCTGCGCAAGCAACTCGACCATGTCGACGCCCATTGCCGGCGCCTGATCGATCTGTCGCCGTTCGTGGTGATGGCAACGTCGGGGCGCGGCGGGATGGCGGACGCGACGCCACGCGGCGGCGAGCCCGGGTTCGTCCAGGTGCCCGACGACCGCACGCTGCTGATCCCCGACCGGCCTGGCAACAACCGGTTGGACGCGCTCGAGAACCTGCTGGTGACGCCGGAGGTGGGGCTGCTGTTCCTGGTGCCCGGCGTCGACGAGACGTTGCGCGTCAACGGGTCGGTGGAGATCCGCGACGACCACGACTTGCGGGCCGGCTTCGCGGTGGGAGACCGTCTGCCGGCGACCGTGCTGCACGTGGCCGTCCGCGAGGTCTACCTGCATTGCGCCAAGGCGCTGATGCGCTCCCGCCTGTGGGATCCCGACGCGCAGATCGACCGCTCGACGCTGCCCAGCCTGGGGCAGATGCTCCGCGACCAGATCGGCGACGACGTGACGCCCGAGCCGCAGAAGGCCATGGCCGAGCGCTACCGCACGCAGCTCTACTGAGTGCCCGTCGACCGCGCCGACGCCTCGGCCGACGACAGCACAGGCACGACCTCGAACTCGGCGAGGTCGTCCCAGCTGCCGATCCAGCGGCCGAACAGCTCGGGATCGTCGGTCTCCATCAGCTGGAAGCAGCGGTCGAGCCGCTCGTCCACCCAGCTATCGATGTAGACCAGGCCGTCCGGCAGCATCCGTCCGCGCTCGGCCGCCCGCCGGTAGACGGGCTCCGGGCCGTTCGTGTACCGCTCGACAACCATGTATCGCATCGCGCACCTCCCGGTCGGGGAGCGAGAGGATATCCACGCCGTTCTCCCGGCAGGCGTAGGGTCGGCACATGATCGACGGCGGATCGCGCCGCTCGGCGGCGTGGGAGCTCTGGGCGACGGTGGCGGTGTACGCGATCGCCGCCGTTGCCACGGTGGTCACCTACACCCGGCTGCCAGCGGGCGGCACCTACAACTTCGAGGGCACCGGGCTGGTCAACGGCGGGCTGAGCCGGCTGGTCAGCGACCTCAGCTTCCCGGTTGCGATCGCCGGCATCGCCTGGGCCCTGGTTGCGGCCGCTGTGCTGGGCGGCCGGGCGCGCGTCGCCGCCATCGTGGCCGCCTGTCTGTGCGCCGTCACCGCGCTCCCCGGCGTGAACCCCACCGACGATCTGGAGGCGCAGTGGGTAAACGCCCTCCCCGCTACGGGGGCGGTGCTCGCGGCCGTGCTCGCGCTGATCGCGTCCTCCTTGCGGCTGCCGCGCCGGACATGGCGGGGCGGCGATCGCGTCCGGTTGGTGCTGACGGTGCTGCTGGGGCTCTGGGCGATCCCCTGGATGGCCGCTGCGCTCGGCCTGTACGCCAGCGACATCCCGCTGGCCGGCGTCCTGTGGAACGCCAGCGCGCCGACGCCGGGCGAGCCCGACCTGCCGTCCGTCCACCGCGGCCTTCACGAGGGTCTGTTCGGCGTGCAGCTGGCGGTGACGGCGCTCGCCCTGTCACGGCTGCTGGCCGCGGTGCGGCCCTACGTGCTCCGGGGCTGCCTCTCGGGCTACCTCGCCGTGATGCTCTGCTACGGCGTGATGGTAACGGCCCAGGACGGCTGGAACGAGCAGGTGGTCAAGCGCGGCTGGACGGACACCACCCTACCCAACGTGCTGACTCCGAAGCTGACGCTGGCATGGCTGGGCGTGCTGGTCGCCGGGGCGCTCGTCCACACACTGTGGTTCCGCCGCGAGTACCGCTGAGCGCGGCCCGCAGCAGCTCACAGGCGATTCGGAGCGCCGTCACGGCGCGCTCCCAGGTCGATGGGGGAAAGTCCAGGTCATGAACGACGATCACGACCTCGGGCTGTCCCACGACCTGCCGCTGCTGCTCAGCCGTCGGCGGGCGATCGCGATCGTCGGCGGCGCCGGCCTCGGCCTGCTGCTGGCCGGGTGCGGGGGAGGATCCGGCGCGGGCTCGTCCGCTGCCGGCGAGGCGCCGGCCACCGAGATTCCCGAAGAGACGGCCGGGCCGTTTCCGGCCGACGGCTCGAACGGCGTCAACGCGCTCACCGAGAGCGGCATTGTCCGCAGCGACATCACCCACAGCTTCGGCTCGGCGTCGGGCGTCGCGACCGGCGTGCCGCTACAGGTCAGGCTGCGCGTCGTCGACATCGCCAGCGGCTCGTCGCCGATGCAGGGCGCGGCCGTCTACCTGTGGCACAGCGACGCCGAGGGCCGGTACTCGCTGTACGACCAACAGATCTCCGGCGAGAACTACCTCCGGGGCGTGCAGCCGGCGGACGCCGACGGCTGGGTGTCGTTCGCCAGCGTCTATCCGGCCGCGTATTCGGGTCGGTGGCCGCACATCCACTTCGAGGTGTATCCGAGCCTCGACGACGCCACCGCCGCCGCGGGCAAGCTGCGCACCACCCAGCTCGCGCTGCCCGAGGACGCGAGCCGGGCCGTGTACGCCACGGACGGCTACTCGAGCAGCCTCGACAACCTGGCGCAGTCCTCGCTCGACAGCGATCTCGTGTTCAGCGACGGGTACTCGCTGCAGATGGCGAAGGTCGCCGGCTCCACGGCCGGCGGGTACACGGCGACGCTGACGGTGCCGGTCTAGACGCCGAGCAGCCCCTCGTCGCGCAGCAGCGCCTCGGCGTCCAGCGGCGCATCCATCGCGAAGGCGATGTGCCCCCCGTCGTCGCGCGGCCACTCGGCCGCCGGCCGGTCCCAGCACAGCTCGAGGTCGTTGCCGTCAGGGTCGGAGATGTAGACGGCGAGGTGCGTGCCGTGGTCGGTCGCCTGGCGGATCGGCCAGTCCGCCTCATGCAGGCGGAGCAGCACGTCGGCGAACGCGGCGCGGCTCGAGAACCGGAGCGCGACATGGTGCAGCCCGGCCACGCCGTCGGGCTGCGGTGGCCCGCCGGCCGACTTCCAGGTGTTGAACCCGAGGTGATGGTGATAGCCGCCGGCGGCGACGAAGAGGATGTCGCCGGTCGTCCCCCAGCCCGGTACGTCGCGGGCCTCGAACACGACGTCGAAGCCGAGCAGGTCGACGTAGAAGCCGCGCGGCCGGTCGATGTCCGACGTCCGCAGGTGCACGTGGCCGATCACGACGCCCGGGTCGATCGGCCGCGGCGCCCGCTCGCGGGGGACGATCGAGCCCTGGGCCATCCGGTCGACGGTCACGTCGCCGCAGTCCGGTCGGCCTCCGCCCGGGCGCGGGCCGAGAACATCGGGCCCTCCGGCCGGGCGGCCGGGGCGAACGCGGTCAGCCCGAGCGGATCGGCGACGTCGACGTACATCGACTCGAACCCGCCGCGGCGGAAGTAGGTCTCATGCCAGAAGGACGTGCCGCCGCGGTCGCGCAGGTAGGTGCTCCACCAGTCCTTGTGGGGGAGGGTGAGCGACCACGCCTCGAGCGAGGCGAAGTCGCGCCAGTACTGGCGCATGCCGACGTGAAGCGGCTCCTCCGCGTACATCAGCTGCTCGTGGATCAGCAAACCGTCCGGCTGCGCCTCGACCGCGGCCTGGATCTGCGGGCCGAGCGCCTGGATCGTCTCCAGTCCGCGGGGCTCCTCGACCCGCATGCCCAGGTAGATGACCACCAGGTCGGGATAGTCGCTGAGGTCGACCGTCGTGCGGTTCGGCGCGGCCACGGGCCGACTCTAGCGGACGGCGACCGCCGGTTCCGGGCGTCGCACGGCGGGTGCGGCTGCCGCCATGAGCGACTATGCAACAAAACGCATCGGTGACATCGACGAGGTCACCGACGGACGTGTGCCGTCGGTGGCTCGCCGGGCAAGGTCTACCAGGCGACCGGCTGGGAATTCTGGGCGCCCCTGCAGCCGTTGTAATGCGGCGGGGAAGTACGCCGCGGCGATCGAGCGCCTGCGGCTGGCGGTCGACAGGTCGGAGGACCTGCGCCAGACGGCGAGCGAGGACTCCGACCTCGACTCGCTGCGCGACGAGCCCGCGCTCAAGGAGACGATCGGCGCGAAGCAGCCGGCGACGAGCTGACGCTCACTCGAAGCCGCCGTTGACCGTGACGCCGCCCCAGTCCTCGGGCGCGGCGTCACGCTCCGTCTGCGAGAGCGTCCAGTGGTGGCCGAACGGGTCGACGATCTTGCTCTGCCGCTCGCCGTACTCGAAGCTGGTCGGCTCCGACACGACGCGCGCCCCGCGCTCTCGCGCCCGGGCGACGGCGGCGTCGACGTCCTCGACCCGCAGCATCACCAGCTGCGGGACGCCGTCGTCGGCGGGGGCGACCTGGGTGCCGCGCACGTCGGCGACGATCAGCGCGGCCGACCCGAAAGCCAGCTGCGCGCGATGCCCCTCGCCGATTCGCACGCGCTCGCTGAAGCCGAGTGCGTCCTCGAGCCAGGCGACCGCTGCCCGGACGTCCGGATAGATCAGCACCGGGACGACCTCGGCGGCGGGGACTGAGCGGTTGCGCTCCACGCCGCGATCGTACCTCAGGGTCAGGCGCCGCCGACCGGGCGCCGCATGTGCAGCAGCGGAAACGGGCGGCCGGCGTCGTCCAGCGCCGACCGGCCGACAAC
>DATLLN010000132.1:0-3204 GCA_035537835.1 Gaiellales bacterium | reverse complement strand
GATGTCCTCCAGATCGCCCTTGATGTTCCTGAGCGTGAACGCCACGGCGCAATCCTAGGGCGAGCCGGCCGGGGCGATCACCGCGGGCGCGCCGAACGGCCGCAGCACCTCCGGTGTCGCGATCGAGCCGTCCGCCTGCTGGCCGTACTCGATCACGGCCAGCAGCGTGCGGCTGGAGGTGATCGCGGTGCCGTTCAGCATGTGCACGTGGCGCGTGCCCTTCTCGGCCCGGTAGCGGGTGTCGAGCCGCCGCGCCTGGTAGTCGGTGCAGTTCGAGCAGGAGGTCAGCTCGCGGTAGCGCTCCTGTCCGGGCAGCCACACCTCGATGTCGTACTTCTTGGCGGCCGGCGCGCCCAGGTCGCCGACGGCGATGTTCTGCACGCGGTAGTGGAAGCCCAGCGCCTGGGCGATCTCCTCCTCGATCGCCAGCAGCCGGTCGTGCTCGGCCACCGACTCCTCGGGCAGCGTGTAGACGAACATCTCCAGCTTGTCGAACTGGTGGACACGGAAGATGCCGCGCGTGTCCTTGCCGGCGGCGCCGGCCTCGCGGCGGAAGCAGGTGGAGAAGCCGACGTAGCGCAGCGGCAACCCCTCGGCGGCCAGCACCTTGCCGCCGTGCAGCGACGCCAGCGGCACCTCGGCGGTGCCGACCAGAAACAGCTCGTCGCGCGGCACCTCGTACACCTGCTCACGGGCCTCCGGGAAGAACCCGGTGCCCTCCATCGCTGCCTCGCGCACCAGCACCGGCGGGATCACCGGCGTGAAGCCGTGGCCGCTCAGCTTATCCAGGCCCCACTGCATCAGCGCGAACTCGAGCCGCACCAGGTCGCCCATCAGATAGTGGAAGCGCGTGCCCGAGACCCGGCCGGCGTCCTCGATATCGATCAGCCCCAGGCCGTCCGGCCCGGCGATCGTCAGATGGTCCTTCGGCTCGAACCCGAACTCGGGCGGCTCGCCCCAGGTGCTGATGGTCTGGGCGTCGTCCTCCTCCATCCCGTCGGCCGCCGTGTCGTCGGGGATGTTGGGGATGCGGATCATCAGCTCGCGCAAGGCCACGTCGACCACCGCCAGCTCCTGCTCCTCGGACGCGGTCTGGCGCTTCAGCTGCGCCTGCTTGGCGATCGCGATGGTGGTGTCGCGGCCCTCCTGCTTGGCGGCGCCGATCTCCTTGGCGGCCGCGTTGGCGTCCGCCCGCGACTGCTCGACCGAGGCCAGCAGCGTGCGCCGCTTGCCGTCCAGCTCGAGGAAGGCGTCGACCTCGTCGGCAGCCCCGCGCCGGGCCAGCGCGGCCCGCATCCGATCGGTGTCGCTGCGCAAGAGCTTGGCGTCGATCATCCGGCCGCCGAGTCTACTCCGCGGGCCTCGGCCAGCGCGCTGAGGAAGCGGGCGACGCCGTCCTCGGCCGGCCCGGGGACGGCGAAGTCGGCCAGCGCAGCCAGCGTCGGGTCGGCGTCGCCGGCCGCGCCGCCGTGGCCGGCCTCCAGCAGCAGCTCACGGTCGTTCTGGTTGTCTCCGAAGGCGACGACATCGGCGGCGTCGATGCCCAGGTGCTCGCACACCCAGAGCAGGCCGCTGCCCTTGCTGACGTCCGGCTCCGCCACCTCCAGGAACTCGGGTAGCGACTTGGCGATGAACAGGCGGCCGTCGAACGAGGCCCGCAGCCGCGCTCCCAGGTCGTCCATCCGCTGCGGATCGCCGACCACGACGATCTTGGTGGTCGGCTCGGAGATCCAGTCGACCAGGTCGCCCACCGGGTGCGGCGTCAGCCGGCCGTGGCGGGCGTAGGCCATCGCCTGCTCGTCCACCTGTGCGACGTAGAGCTCGTCGTCGACGTACAGGTTGACGTGCTCGCCGGTCTCCCGCAGCTCGCGCAGCACCTCCTTGGCCAGCTCCACCGGCACCGGCCGGTGGAGCAGCCAGCGGCCGTCGGCGACGTCGGCGATCAGCGCGCCCTGGTAGCAGATCAGCGGCACCGTGATGCCGAGCTGGCGGGCGTAGGGCAGCGCCGAGCGGAGCATCCGGCCGGTGGCGATGATCGGCTCGACGCCGCTGCCCTTGGCCTGCTCGACGGCGTCGATCAGCCCCGGCGTCAGCTCCAGGCTGGGGCCGAGGATGGTGCCGTCCAGGTCCATGGCGACGGCCCGCACCTGCTTTGGGTCGAGCCTGCCCGGGATCACCCGCCGGCCTCGCCGTGGTGGGCGATGTAGTCGGCGATCTCGTCGACGTCGCCGCCGCCGAGCAGGCCCTTGGGCATCCCCTTACGGCCGTCGATCACCGCGCGGCGCACCTGCTCAACAGTGTAGCTGCCGGCCAGCAGGTTGGGCGCGGACGCCACCGGCGTCTGGGCGGCGGCGCTGACGCCGTGGCAGCTCGCGCACTTCTGGGCGTACAGGTAGCGCTGGTGGCTGACCGTCGACTCGCCGCCGCAGGCCGAGCCGGCGGCGAGCATGACGACGAGGGTGGTGGCCGCCGCGATTCTCACCGCCCGAGCGTATCCTTCGATCTTGATGGATGCCGCCGACAAGCGCCTCTGCGATCTGATCCAGAACGACTTCCCGCTTGTCGAGCGCCCGTATGCCGCCGCCGGCGAGCAGCTGGAGATGGGCGAGGACGAGGTGCTCGAGCGGGTCACGCGGCTGCGCAGCGACCGGATCATCCGCCAGGTTTCGGCGATCTTCGACACACGCCGGCTGGGCTACGTGTCATCGCTGGTCGCCGCCCGCACCAGCCCGGAGCGGGCCGACGAGGCCGCCGCGGTGATCAACACCCACCCCGGTGTGACGCACAACTACGAGCGGCAGCACGAGTTCAACATCTGGTTCACCGTCGGCGTGCCGCCCACCTCGCAGCTCGGCCTCGACCGGACGATCGAGCTGCTGGGCGAGCTGGCGGAGGTCGAGGTGATCCGCCCGCTGCCGGCCCTGCGCTTCTTCAAGATCGGCGTCGACCTGGACATGAAGGGCGGCCGTGACCCGGCGGCCAAGAAGGCGCGCCGAGCGCCGGTCGCCCCGGCGCCGCCGCCGGAGGAGCTGACGGCCGACGACATCGCCGCCATTCGCGCCCTGCAGGGCGACCTGCGCACCGTCGCCGAGCCGTTCGCCGGCCCCGCGGGGCGTGCCGGGCTGACCGTCGCGGAGCTGCTCGACCGTGCGCACGGGTTCCAGGAGACCGGGCAGATGCGCCGGTTCGCCGCGGTGCTCTACC
>DATLLN010000131.1:0-3702 GCA_035537835.1 Gaiellales bacterium | reverse complement strand
TGCACTACAACCTCGCCTGCTACGCGGCGCGCGGCCGCCATCAGGAGCTGGCCCTGCACCACCTCGAACAGGCGACGAAGCTCGACGCCGACCTCGTGCGCACCTGGTCGGCGGACGACCACGACCTCGACTCCGTCCGCGAGCGCGCCGGCCTGTAAAAACGGGGTCTGACCCCGTTGTTTCACTCCGCCACGATCACGTCCAGCCGTCGCGGCCCGTGCACACCCTCGACCCGCTCGAGCTCGATGTCGGACGTCGCCGACGGCCCCGAGATGAACGTGATCGGCGCACGCCGCTCGCGCACCGCGGCGCCCAGCGCCCTGATCGCCTCCGGCACCGAGTGCACGACCTGCGATGCGCGGACGACGCACAGGTGGTGGTCGGGAACCAGCGTCAGCGCGCGGGCTCCCTGCGTGGGGCCGGCGTCCAGCACGATCGTGCCCGTCTCGGCGATCGCCAGCGCGCAGCCAGTGATCACGGCGTCGACGCGGTCGAGGGCCTCGACGCCGATCGGCTCTCGGACCGGCTCGACGGTTGCCGGCAGCCACGCGCCGGGCAGCCCGTCGGGCACCGCCAGCGTCCCCGTGACCAGCCGCTCGACCACGCTCGCCACATCATGCTCGGCCGCGCGCACCACGCTCGCCCGGTACTCGGCAACCCGTTCGGCGAACAGCGCTACGGCGTCGCCCTGTCCGGCAACGTGATAGCCGGACGGCCGCGGGCCGTACTCGGGCGACGCTCCGCGCATCGCCTCGCGCACGGCCCCCAGGATCTCCTCACGCGCCGCGGTCACGCCACCAATCCCGAAACGAGGTGTCGGGAACCTGCGGCAGCTCGCGGCTCGCCGTCCAGCCGCGGAGCGGGCCCAGCCGCCCCAGCCCGCGGCCCAGCCGGGCCAGGCGCTGCCCGCGCTCGTATCGCCGCCGGTCGGCGAACGCCCAGGCCAGGGCGGCGAACGCACGTCGCTCCGCCCGCGGCTTGGGCGCCTTGCCGCGCAGATGCACCAGCACGCGCGGGATCTCGATCTTCACCGGGCACGCCTCCTCGCAGGCGCCGCACAGGCTCGACGCGAAGGGCAGCGATGGCGCGTGGTCGATCCCCTCCAGCTGCGGCGTCAGGATCGCGCCGATCGGCCCCGGGTAGATCGATCCGTACGCGTGGCCGCCCGTGCGCTCGTACACAGGGCAGACGTTGAGGCACGCCGAGCAGCGGATGCAGTGCAGCGCCTGGCGGCCGACCGCATCCGCGAGCACGCGCGTGCGTCCGTTGTCCAGCAGGATGACGTGCATCTCGCGTGGCCCGTCGCCCTCCACCGGCCCGCTCCAGACCGACGTGTACGGGTTCATCCGCTCGCCGGTGGACGAGCGCGGCAGGAGCTGGAGGAACACCTCGAGATCCTCCCAGCGGGGCACCAGCTTCTCGATCCCGACGACGCTGATCAGCACATTCGGGAGCGTCGTGCACATCCGCCCGTTGCCCTCGGACTCCAGCACCACCAGGCTGCCCGTCTCGGCCACGGCGAAGTTGGCCCCGCTGATCCCGACGCGCGCCCGCAGGAACCGCTCGCGCAGGTGCCGGCGCGCCGTCTCGGCCAGCTGCGACGGATCGTCCGTCAGCTCGGCGTCGCCGATCGTGCGGCGGAACAGGTCGCGGATCTCGGTGCGGTTGCGGTGGATGGCCGGCACCAGGATGTGCGACGACCAATCGCCGTCCAGCTGCAGGATCAGCTCGGCGAAGTCGGTCTCGATGGCGTCGACGCCGGCGGCGGCGAGCGCGTCGTTCAGCCCGATCTCGTCCGTCGTCAGGGACTTGACCTTGACCACCTCCGTGGCGCCGTGGCGGAGCGCGATGGCAACGGCGATTGCATTCGCCTCGTCGGCGTCGCGCGCCCAGTGCACCTCGCCGCCGGCGGCGGTGAACGCACGCTCGAACTCCTCCAGATGCCGGTCGAGCGAGCGCATCGTGCGGTCCTTGATCACGCGGCCCGCCTCGCGCAGCCCCTCCCAGTCCGCCAGCTCGCCGACCGTAGCCAGGCGTTTGCGGCGGATCGTCGCCGTGGCGTGCCCGAGGTTGCGCCGCAGCTGCGTCCGCCCCAGCTCGATGCGGGCTGCACTGGGGAAGCTCGCGGAGCTGCGCCGCGCCGTGCTCACGTCGCCGCCAGGATCTCGACCAGGTGCATCGTCCGCACGGCAGAGCCGCGACGCCGCAGGCCGCCGCCGAGGTGCATCAGGCACGAGTTGTCTGCGGAGGTGACGATCTCGGCGCCGCTCTGCTCGATCCGGTCGAGCTTGTCATCCAACATCGCGGTCGAGACGTCGGCGTTCTTGACCGCGAACGTGCCGCCGAACCCGCAGCACTGGTCGGCATCGGCCAGCGGGACGACCTCCAGGCCGCCGACGGAGCCGAGCAGCCGCTGCGGCCGGTCGCCGACGTGCAGCTCGCGCAGCGAGTGGCAGGTCGGGTGGTAACAGACGCGGTGCGGAAAGCGCGCGCCCACGTCGACGACGCCGAGCACGTCGGTCAGGTACTCGGTCAGCTCGTAGACCGGCAGCTCGGGTGCGGCGGCCCGCACGTGGCCGGCGCAGGACGCCGACGGCGCGACGATCGCGTCCGCTCCGGCGAACACTCCCCGGAAGCGCTCGACCAGCGCCAGGCCCTCGTCGCGGTAGCCGGCGTTGAGGTGCATCTGGCCGCAGCAGGTCTGCTCCTGCCGGAACTCGACGGTGCAGTCCAGCCGCTCCAGCAGCTCCACCATCGCCCGCCCGGTGTCCGGGAACAGGGTGTCGTTGAAGCAGGTGATGAAGAGCGAGACGGTGCGGCTAGAAGACCTCGACGTACTCCTCGCGCTCCCAGTCCGTGACGTGGTCGTCGAATCGCTGCAGCTCGTGGCGGCGCATCGCGCCGTAGGCGGTCACGAACTCCTCGCCCAGCGCCTCGCGGATCACGGTGTCCGACTCCATCGCCTCCAGCGACTCGCGCACCGACACCGGCAGCGGCGTCTTGCTCGGATCCTCCTCGGCGGGCCCGGCGGCCGGCGGCTCGAGCTCCAGCCCCTGTTCGATCCCCGATAGGCCGGCGGCCAGCAGCGCCGCCCCGATCAGGTAGGGGTTGGCGAGGCCGGTCGGCGCGCGGTGCTCGATGTGGCGCGACGACTCGGAGCCGCCCTTGATCCGCACCAGCGCCGTGCGGTCCTCCTCGCCCCACGAGATGTTCGACGGGCTGAAGGTGTGCGGCCGGCGCCGCTTCAGGCAGTTGACGGTGGGCGCCAGCAGCGCGTAGACGGCCGCGGCGTGCGCCAGCTGGCCGGCCAGGAACTGGCTGCAGACCTCCGAGATGCCGTGCTTCGCCGAGTCGTCGCCGAACGCGTTCGAGCCGTCCTCGAGGTTGAGCAGGCTGATGTGCGCGTGCAGCCCCGAGCCCGCCGAGTCGGCGTACGGCTTGGACATGAACGTGGCAACGTAGCCGTGGCGGTGCGCCAGCTCCTTGACCGCGTTCTTGAACGAGAAGCAGCGGTCGGGGCCGCCCATTCCCCGCGCGGGCATGAACGGCAGCTCCCACTGCGAGCCGGCGTACTCGCAGTTCGCCGTCATCACCTCGATGCCGTAGGCGTTCAGCTGCTCGACCAGCTCCTGGATGAAGGGCACGTAGGTGTTCCGGGTGACGTTGAAGATCTGGTAGCCGTGGAACAGCTGCTGATGGTCG
>DATLLN010000130.1:0-11661 GCA_035537835.1 Gaiellales bacterium | reverse complement strand
GTCACCGTCCGTGCGGCAAGGCGTGGGCCCAAATCACCCGGTTGGCAGCGACAGGGGTACGATCTGCCTGCGGTCCCCCGGAAGGACCGACCTGCGTTGCCACGCAGGAGGAACGGTGATACCAGCATTGCGAGACACGCGACCAAGGGGGTCCACCCGATGACGTATGTCATCGCTGAGCCATGCATCGACGTGAAGGACAAGTCGTGCATCGACGTTTGCCCCGTGGACTGCATCCACGAGATGGCTCGGATGCTGGTGATCGATCCCGAGGAGTGCATCGACTGCGGCGCCTGCGAGCCGGAGTGCCCCGTCGAGGCGATCTTCCCGGAGGACGCCCTCCCCGACAAGTGGGAGCCGTTCGTCAAGATCAACTACGCCTACCCCGACTCCGGCGCGACCGACGCGTTGGTCGACGCCTACGCGACCGAGCACAACGTGCAGAACGAGCCGCCCGCCTGAAAATCGGGATCAGACCCCCATTTTTCAGATGTAGCCGAGGTTCTTGAGGGACTGCTCGATGGCGGCTTCCTCTTCCTCGGTGTAGACCACTTCCTCCTCGGCGTCGCGGGCGCGCCCGGGCTCGGTGCGCACCTCGCGGCCGTCGGAGAAGAGCTCGGTCAGCACCCGGCCGTCCATGTCGTCCGGCACGGCCAGGCCCATGGCGTGCAGCGCCGTGGGCGCGACGTCGACGATCCGCGCGCCGGTCAGCTCGCCGGCCGCGATGCCCGGGCCGAGCGCCAGGATGACCCCGGTGCGCCGGTGGCGCCCGCCGCCGGCCGCGTCGGGGATCCGCTCGACGATGCCGCCCGCGGCCAGCCGGTCGGACGCGGTGTACGGCCGCTCGCCGAAGTCGATCAGCACATCGGGGATGCGGTGCAGCTCGCTGCCGTCGTAGACGTCCTCGCGCAGGTACGCATGCTCGATGATCCGCTCGCCGGTCTCGGGATCCCGGGCAGCTTCCAGCACGTCGATCACGCACCGGCCGACCTCGCGCCGCTCATCCTCGGGCACCCAGTCGGCGATGAACACGCTCTCCGCCGAGGCCGCGGCCGCGTAGCCGATCGTCTGCTCGGCGTCGATCGGCTGCGACAGCGCGCTGTCGATGCCGCGCGCCAGCCGCTCGCGCACGCTGGTCGGCACGCGCTTCTCGAGACCGAGCACGTCGAGCCGGCGGATGGCATCGATCACCGTCCGCGTCGACAGGCCGCTGCGTGAGATGCCGGGCGTCCCGCCAGACCGCGTCAGCAACCCGTACTCCTCGAGCGCGCGGTTGATGAAGAACAGCTTTTCGAACCGACCGAAGCCGTGGTCGGACACGATCAGCACGGTCGCGCCGCGCTCGGCCATCACCAGCCGGTCGCCGATCACCTGGTCGCATCGCCGGTAGGACTCCTCCAGCGGCTCCAGCTCGTCGGCCGCCCGCGCGGCGTCGAATCGCGGATCCGTAGGGTCGAGCACGTTCCAGAACTTGTGCTGCAGCGGATCGGGCGCCTGGATCACGGTGAACAGCAGGTCCCAGTCGCCCTTGTCGAGCAGCCGGCGCACGGCGATCTCCTGCTGGCGGATCCAGAACTGCGTCTGCTCGATGAACTCGAGGCCCTCCAGGCCGAGGGCGAAGGGATCGGCCTCGTAGCCGCCGGGTATCGCCTTGAGCTCGGCCTTCAGCTCGTGCGGCCATGTGTAGTCGACGTCCTCGCCGGGCGTGAACATCCCGCACACGAACCGGCCGTGCTCCAGCCGGGCGGGCGGGAAGGACACCGGGACGGCGACCACGTTCGCCACCTTGCCCGCGGCGTCGACCAGATCCCACAGCTTGGCCCCGCGCGCCGAGTGCGAGGACACCAGCCGCTTCTCACCGGGCGCTCCGGCCTCCCAGAAGTCGAAGATGCCGTGCGTCCCCGGGCTCTTGCCGGTCGCGATCGACACCCATGCCGGGGAGCTGTACGGCGGCAGGCACGACTCGAGGCCGCCGTGGCGGCCGCGCTCCAGCGCCTGCGCCAGGTTCGGCATCACGCCCCGCTCGGCGAGCGGGCGGAGCAGATCCCACGTCGCGCCGTCCAGACCGAGGACGACGACCTTTCCGGACAGGTCTCCAGCCATCGGAGGCGCAGTGTACCGCCGGCCGTCGCGTCCCAAGGGCACCCCGTATTGCGGCATCCGTTGCAAATATGGGCGACAGGTGGGAAGATCGTCGTCGTCGCAGGCGTCACTTGATTGGTGGACCGCGTTCGGCGGCCCGAACGAAAGGAGTCCCTGTGGAACAGGCGACACTCAGCCTGGCGCGCGAAGGCGCGTCGGACCGCATGCTCGCGGTCGACCTCCGCCGCGCGGACATCGAGTCGGCTCTCGAGTCGGCGGACGACGGCAAGGTCGAGCTGCTGCTCGACATCGCCGCCAGGGAGGCCGACGGCGGATCCGTCGAGCGTCATGCCTTGACGGTCGACTGCACGATCGCCGACCTCGAGCGGATGCTCGAGAGCTCGGCGGACACCATCCGCGTCGGGTTCGACGCCGAGGCGCTGGCCCGGGCGATTCGCGAACCCGACATCGAGGCGCACGGGCTTCGCGAGAAGATGGCCGTGCTCGCCGTGGTGGTCGCGACGACCGGTTCGGTCGTCGGGTCGGCGCAGGCGATGCCGACCCACGTCCAGGGTGGCGGCACCGGCACCGTGATCACCGACGTCCGTGACATGCCGGGCGATTCCATGATCGCCTCGCAATCGCTGGGCGAGCATGCGGGTCAGATGGCGTCCCCAGCCATCATCTCTGCCGCACAGGCCGCTCAGCCGAGCGGCGGAACCGCCGTGCACGACTCGGCTGCCGATACTCTGGCAGCTTCGGCTGCTGCTTCGCAGTCGGGTGCTCCGGTGCATGACATGGCGGCGGACACGCTGTCGGCTTCGGCTGCGGCTTCGCAGTCGGGTGCTCCGGTGCATGACATGGCGGCGGACACGCTGTCGGCTTCGGCTGCGGCTTCGCAGTCGGGTGCTCCGGTGCATGACATGGCGGCGGACTCGCTGGCGGCGTCGAGCGGACCTGCGGCCGCTCCGGTCCGCGATCTTCCTGGCGAGGCCGCCAGGTCGGTGGCGGCAGGCGAGCCGGTGGTCGTGGCGCGGGACTTCCCCGCAGAGGCCGCGACTGGTCAGCCGGTGCTTGCGGATTCCTCGAAGGCTCCTCCAGCCAGCAGCCAGGGAAGCAGCGGCATCGATCTGCCGGCCATCGACGGGACGCAGTTCGTCGTCGTCGGCGCCATCGCACTCGCGCTGATCGGCGCGGCGTTCGCGGCGACGGGGGTCAACCGCCGGACGCCGAAGCCGAGCTAGGCGCGTGACACCGGCGGCGGCCGCACGGGCGGCCGCCGCCGGGCTTCGCGGTATCGCCGCCCTCTAGAATCCAGGCGGTGCCGCTGACCATCGTGTGTGGCCCCGCCAACTGCGGGAAGGTGGCGCTCCTCGTGCAGCGCTTCCTCGATGCGGTCGACGGCGGCCAGAATCCGTTCCTGGTCGTCCCCAACCGCTCGGATGCCGAGCTGGTGGAGCGCGAGCTGCTGCGCCGCCGGGGCGCCGTCCTGGGCGGGTCGGTGGGGACGTTCGACGACCTCTTCGGCCTCGTGCTGGAACGATGCGGCGAGGCGCCGCTCGTGCTCTCGCCGGCGCAGCGGCGGCTGGTGCTGGCCGAGGTGATCGGCGCCGCCGAGCTGGAGGTGCTGCAGGCCCCCGCGCGGTCGCCGGGCTTCGCCGACGGGCTGGCGCGGATGTTCGACGAGCTGACGGTGAGCGACGAGCCCACCGCCGTGGGACGGCGGCTGGCGGCACTGGGTGGCGGTCAGCGCTTCGACGAGATCAGGGCGCTGCGCGCGGCGTACCTCGACCGGCTGGCGGCGCTGGGTGCGCTCGACCGCGCGGGGATGCGGGCGCGCGGCGCCGAGCTGGTGGCATCGCGGCTGGACGCCTGGGACGGCGCGCCCGTACTGGCCCACGGGTTCGAGGACGTGACCGGCGTCCAGCTGGCGGCCCTGCGCGCCCTGGCCGGCCGCGGTCCGGTGACGGTGTCGCTGCCCTACGAGACGGGGCGGGAGGCCTTCGCCGCGGTGCGCCCGGCGATGGATGCGCTGACAGCGGGCCCTCACGAGCTGGTCGAGCTGCCGCCGGGCGACCACGCCGACTCGCCGGTGCTGCTGCACCTGGAGCGCTCGCTGTTCGCCCTGCGCGAAGTCGGCCGGGCGCCGGAGTCGGACGGCTCGGTCGTGCTGCTCGAGGCCTGCGGCATGCGCGGCGTCGCCGACCAGGTCGCGGCGGAGGCGCTGCGGCTCGTGCGGGAGGACGGCATCCCGCCCGAGCAGATCTGCGTGATCGTCACCGACACCGCGCCCTGGCGGCAGGTGCTCGAGTCGGCGTTCGCCGCCCACGAGCTGCCGGCCGAGGTGGACGCCACGGTCGAGCTCCCGACCACGGCGTTCGGAGGCGCGCTGCTCGCGCTGCTCCGGTTCGCCTGGTTCGACGGCGACCGCGCCGACCTGTTCCGCTACCTGCGCAGCCCCTTCTCGGGAGTGCTGCGGCGGACGGTCGACCACGCCGAGGGCCGCCTGCGCGGCCGGGGAATGATCACAGGCGAGCACGTGCGGGCGACGCTGCGCGAGCTGGAGTACGACCGGCTGCTCGCCGCCGTCGACGAGCTCGAGGGCGACGGCGACCCGCTCGATCAGGTGGAGCGGCGGGTGCGGCGGATGAGCGCCGCCGCGGCGGGGGTGACCGCCAGGGTGCTGCCCGAACCCGAGCGCCGGCACATGGCCGCCGTGCGCACCGTCGAGCGGTCGGTGCTCGATCTGCGCGAGCTGGCCCGTCGCGGGCTGGCGCCGCTCGACCGTGCCGGCCTGTCCGATCACCTCCAGCGGCTGGCGGTCCGCACCGGGGGCGACATGGCCGCGGGACGCCTCGCTGTGCTCGACCTGAGGCGCGTGCGCACCCGCCGGTTCCAGGCGGCCTTCGTGCTCGGCCTCGAGGAGGGACGACTCCCCCGAGGCGGTCGCGAAGACGCCTTCCTGCGGCCCGACCAGGCGGTCGAGCTGGGGCTCCGCCGGCTCGATCCGGGTGAGCGCGACCGGCACCTGTTCTACACGGCCGTCACCCGGCCCTGGCGGCGCCTGTTCCTCTCGCGCCAGGCGGCCGACGAGGAGGGGCGGCTGCGCGAGCCCTCGCCGTTCGTCGACGAGGTGCGGACGGCGCTCGGCGGCTCAGACGCCCTGCCCCGGCGGCGACGCGCGCTGGGCGATCTGACGTGGGATCTGGAGTCGGCGCCGACCGAGCGCGAGCGGCTGCGCGCACTGGCCTGCGACCTGCGCGACCGTAGTGAGTGGGCGCTGACGACGGCGCAGCAGCGAGACGGCTGGGTGCGCAAGCTGGAGCGGGCACGCGACGCGTATCCGCGGCGAACCCGCCTGACCAGCCCCGCCGTCCTGGCCTCGCTCGCCGAGCGCACGACCTTCTCCGTGACCGAGCTCGAGAAGTTTGCGGACTGCTCGTCCGCCTGGTTCGTCGAGCGGCTGCTCTCGCCGGGCGAGATCGACTACGAGTTCGGCGCCAAGGAGCGTGGCTCGGTGGCGCACGCCACGCTCAACCGGTTCCACAGCCGGCTGCCGCGCGAGCTCGGGGTCGAGCGGGTCGCCGAGGCCGACCTCGTGGCCGCCGCGGCGCTGATGCGCTCGTGCCTGGCCGAGGCGCTGCGCAGCGTGCGCCTGCCCGACAGCCCGGCCGGCCTGGAGGCGGTGCGCGCGCTTGAGCGCGACCTCGAGGGATACCTGCGGGTCGAGTTGGCGCTCGACATGCCGCTGGCGCCGCGCGACTTCGAGGTGCGGTTCGGCACGTCCGGCTCGGCCCCGGGTCTGAAGGAGGGCCTGAAGCTGGACGGCTTCGCCGTGTCCGGGACGATCGACCGCATCGACCGCGATCCGGCGATGTCAGCGCGCGGCGTGATCTGGGACTACAAGAGCGGCCGCGAGGTGCACTCGGCCGCCGACATCGAGAACGACTGGCGGCTGCAGATCCCGCTGTACATCCTGGCCGTGCGCGAGCTGGTCGGCGTCGAGCCCGTCGCCGGCCTGTACCGGGCGCTGGCCGGCGAGCGCTCCGCCCGCGGCATGGCCGTCTCCGGCGAGGTCGAGACGCGGTACCGGAACGACCAGCTCGACGAAGCGGTGTTCTGGGGCAGAGTGGAGCTGGCCGTCGAGCGGGCCAACCAGATCGTTCGGCGGATGCGCGCCGGCGACGTCCGCCACGATCCGCGCCAGGGAACGTGCCCGGAGTGGTGCCGGCGGCGCAACGCCGGGATCTGCCGGGTGGCGTCGTGAGCGAGCCCGCCTGGAACGAGGGCCAGCGCCAGGCGATCGAACGGCGGGGCCACGTATTCGTGTCGGCGGGCGCGGGCACCGGCAAGACGGCGGTGCTGGTCGAGCGCGTCGTGCGGCGCGTGCAGGCCGGGACGCCGCTCGACCACCTGCTGGTGATCACGTTCACCGAGCGGGCGGCGGCCGAGCTCAAGGGGCGCGTCCGCACCCGGCTGCGCGAGGTCGGGCACGAGGCCGCCGCTGCGTCGGTCGACTCCGCCTGGATCTCGACGATCCACGGCTTCTGCGGCCGTGTGCTGCGCGCCCACGCGCTGGACGCCGCCATCGATCCGACCTTCCGCGTGTCGTCCGAGACGGAGGCGCTGATCCTGCAGGGCGATGCGTTCGCGCGGGCCCTCGAGCGGTTCGTCGCTGCCGAGGACGATGCGCGGCTCGACCTGCTGGCGGTCTACCGGAGCCCGCGGCTCCGCCGGCTGGTGGGGGAGCTGTACGAGCGGCTGCGGGGTATCGGCTCGTCGCTCGAGCTGCTTCCGTTCCGCAGCCCCGACCTGCCAGCGGCGCTCGCGGACCTGGAGCGCGCGGCGACGGAGCTGGGCGGCGACAGGGGCGCCGCGGTGGCGGCCGCTCTGGCGGCGGCCGGCGGCGATCCGGCGCGGCTGCTCGACCTGCGCTCTGTGCGGCCGGCGAAGAGCGGCGTGAACACCGACCTGGCCGAGGGGATCGACCGCGTGCAGCAGGCCGCGCTCGATGTCCACGCGGACGCCGACCGCGTGCTGATCGAGGAGCTGCTGCGGCTGTTCGGCGAGGAGTACGCGGCGCTCAAGGACGCCCGCGGCCTGCTCGACTTCAACGACCTCGAGCTGCGCGCCCGCGATCTGCTTCGCGCGCGGCCGGAGATCGCCGGCGAGTACCGCGAGCGGTTCGTCGAGGTGATGGTCGACGAGTTCCAGGACACCAATCGGCTGCAGGTCGAGCTGGTCGAGTTGGTGCGCGGCGACGACCTGTTCCTGGTCGGCGACGAGTTCCAGAGCATCTACCGCTTCCGCCGGGCGGAGGTCGAGATCTTCCGCCGCCTGCGCGCCGAGGCGGGGGACGAGGTCGTCGTCCTCCCCGAGAACTACCGGTCGCGGCCGCATGTGATCGATCTCGTCAACGAGGTCTACGGCCGTGAGTTCGGCATCGGCTACCAGGAGCTGGTCTCCAGCGGCGGGTTCGCCGAAGGGCCGCCCGGTCCGGGCGTCGTCGAGCTGCTGCTGGCGGATCGCGACGCCTTCGAGGGCGGCGCGGCGGGGTGGCGCGAGGGCGAGGCGGACGCGCTCGCCGACCGCATCGCCGAGCTGGTCGAGGCCGGCGGCATCCGCCCGGGCCAGATCGTCCTGCTGCTCGAAGCCGGTACCGACGCCGGACTCTACGAGGATGCCCTCCGCCGCCGCGGGCTGCCGACCGTGCGTGCGACCGGGCGCGGGTACTACGGCCAGCAGGAGGTCGGCGACCTGCTGACGTACCTGCGGCTGCTGCGTACGCGCACCGACGATGCGGCACTGCTCGGCGTGCTGGCCTCGCCGCTGGTAGGCGTCTCGAACGACGGCCTGGCGCTGATCCGGCTGGCGACGCGGCGGCGCGCGGCGATCGGCGTGTTCGAGGGCGGCGAGCTGCCGGAGGCGCTGAGCGCCGAGGACACGCGGCTGGCCCGCGCGTTCTGGATGCGCTACTCGCGGCTGGCGGCGGCGATGGCCGGCCTGACGCTCGAGCAGCTGCTGGAGCGGATCGCCACCGACCACGACTACGACCTCGCGCTGCTCGCGCAGCCCGACGGCGACCGCCGCCAGGCGAACGTCCGCAAGCTGATCCGGCTTGCCCGCGAGTTCGAGGGCGTGCGCGGGCCGGATCTCGAGGGGTTCGTGCAGTTCTGCGAGGAGCAGGCCGATCTGGCCGCTCGAGAGGGCGAGGCGGCGATCGCCGAAGAGGGCGGCGAGGCCGTGCTGCTGATGACCGTGCATTCGGCCAAGGGCCTCGAGTTCGACGTCGTCGTCGTCGCCGACACCGGACGCGTGGCCGGCGGTACGCGCACGCCCGACGTGCTGGTCGCCGCCGACGGGCGAGTGGCGTTCAAGGCGGTGCATCCGCTGGACGGCAGGCTCAGCCCGGCGCTCGGACACGCGGAGCTGGGGGAGGCGGAGGACGCCGCCGCGGCCGAGGAGGGCCGGCGGCTGCAGTACGTCGCGATGACGCGCGCCCGCCACCACCTGATCATCAGCGGTGCCCTGGGCGGCAACGGCGGGGCCGCCGAGGCACCGATCGCGCGCCTGTGCCATACGCTCGACGTCGACCTGGAGGATGAGGGCCGGGTGGCCGTTGGCCGCACGTCGCTCGACGTGCGGGTCGTGCGGCCGCGCGCCGACGAACCGCCGCAGCCCGGCGAGGGGCAGCTGCCGCTGTTCCAGGATCCCCTGGAACCGCCGGCCGACCTGCCCGAGCTTGAGGTGCCGCCGGCGCCTCCCGCCAACGCCGTGCGCCGCCTGTCCTACAGCGGGCTTCAGCAGCACGCCCGGTGCGGGTACCGGTTCTACGCCCAGCGGCTGCTCGGGTTGCCGGAGCGGGTCGAGCCCCGGGCCGAGGACACGGGCATGGTCGGCGTCGAGATCGGCGACGCGGTGCACCTGCTGCTGGAGCGCGAGGACGAGCGGTGGCGGCTGCGCTATCCGGCGGCGACCGCCGAGGACGAGGCCGTGGTGGCGCGCATGATGGAGAGCTGGCGCGGCTCGGAGCTGGCTGCCCGGGTGGACGCGCTGGGCGGAGACGTGCGGCGTGAGCTGACGTTCGCCTTCGAGCTGGACGGCGTGCTGTTCCGCGGCCGGTTCGACCTGTTCCACAGCGGCCCGGACGGCGCCGCGCTGATCGTCGACTACAAGACGAACCTGCTGGGCGAGCGCGACCCGGCGGAGCTGGTCGAGGCGTCGTACGGGCGGCAGGTCGCGATCTACGCGCTGGCGGTGCTCCGCGCGGGCGCCCCGTCGGTCGAGATCGTCTACGCCTTCCTCGACCGGCCCGGCGCGGTGTGGTCGCGGACGTTCGACGCGGCGGAGGCGGCCGGGCTGGAGGAGGAGCTGCGCGGCTGGGTGGCGCCGGTGGCCGGCGGCGAGTTCTCGCCGGTACCCGGGCCGTGGTGTGCCGACTGCCCGGCGCTCGATGTGCTGTGCGCCGGACCCGAGCTGGGCGCCGAATGAGCCGGATGACCAGGGCGAGGGCGGCCGAGCTGCTCGACCGACTCCACGCGCAGCACCCGGACGCGCACATCGAGCTGGACTGGACGACGCCGCTGGAGCTGCTGGTGGCGACGATCCTCTCCGCGCAGTGCACCGACAAGCGCGTGAACGAGGTGACTCCGGCGCTCTTCGCGCGGTTCCCGATGGCGGCCGACTACCTCTCGGTCGAGCCGGCGGAGCTGGAGGAGATGATCCGCCCGACCGGCTTCTTCCGCAACAAGACGCGGGCCATCCGGCAGGCCAGCGCGGAGATCGTCGAGCGCCACGGCGGCGAGGTGCCGGCGTCGTTCGACGACCTGGTCGCCCTGCACGGGGTGGGGCGGAAGACGGCCGCCGTCGTCGCGTCGAACGCGTTCGGGCTGCGCGACGGGATCGCCGTGGACACACACGTCCTGCGCGTGTCCGGCCGGCTGCGGCTGACCCGGTACAGCGATCCGATCAAGGTCGAGCGCGACCTGATGCGGCTCTATCCCCGCGAGCGCTGGCTGGAGGTGAGCGACGTGCTGATCTTCCACGGCCGGCGGATCTGTAACGCGCGGCGGCCGCGGTGTGAGGACTGCGCCGTCGAGGACGTCTGCCCGTCGTCACTGCTCCGCCCGGCCCGCAAGCGTGCGCAGCCGGGGAAGCAGCGAGCGGTCTGAGACCGGCGCGAAGAAGGCGCGCATATCACCGACTGTCAAGTCACCGTTTCGGCACCGCCTGCGTCTTGTGTCGTGACGGACCGAGGCACGACACTCGGGTCATGGGACGGATCGAGCTGGAGCTCTACGCGGACAGGCTGGCGCGCCACGCCGAACGCCTGCGTGATGACGTGGAGGGCGGCCGGATGCGGATCGAGTGGGCGCGTCTTGAACGCCGTGCGCGCGAGGAGCTGGGCCAGCGCGACAGCGCCGTGCTCGAGGCGCTGGGCGTGCTGGGGGCTGACGACGAGCAGGCGGAGCGCCGGCTGATCGACCGCCGGCTGCGCCAGCTGCGCGCGGTCGAACGCCTGCAGGCGCTGGTCGAGCGCGAGATCGAATCAACCATCTAGTCCTCGGAGCGGCGCGGAGCGAACGATGCCAGCAGGCCGCCGTCCTCGTCGTACCCGGGGAAGAGGTCGACGCGCACCTGCTTCACGATCCCCGAGCGGTGGCGGATCGAGAGGGTCTTGTCGAGCTGCCGAACGCCCCACTCGAGCACCGTGTCCACCGGGTTCTGGCCGTCGTATCCGGACAGGTTGAGCGCCTCGGTGAGGTGTTCCCCGAGCAGCTCCTTCTCGCCGTACCCGGTCAGCTCGAACACGCCCTTGCCGGCCGACAGGATCCGCGCGTCCCGGTCACAGGCGATGAAGCCGGCGTTGGCCGGGGGATAGAAGTCCTCGAGCAGCTCGAACAGGAACCCGAACCCGCAGCGGGTACAGCCGACCGCCTGGTGCGAGAGGCCGTCCAGGCCGTCCTGATCGATGGCGCGGTTACCGCAGTTCGGGCAGATCCAGTAGCGGGGCACGACCAGGCACTGTAGCCACGGCCCGGTCAGGCCGCAGCGGTCTCGGCTGCATGCGAACTGTGCGCCAGCCAGCGCTCGGCGTCGAGCGCCGCCATGCAGCCCATACCCGCGGCCGTCACGGCCTGGCGGTACGTATGGTCGACGACATCGCCGGCGGCGAAGACGCCCTCGACGTTGGTCGCGGTCGACCCGTCCTGGGTGATCAGATAGCCGGCGTCGTCCATCTCGAGGATGCCCGCGAACAGGCCGGTGGTGGGATCGTGGCCGATCGCCACGAACAGGCCGTCCGCCGGGATCTCGCGGCGCACGCCGGTGACGGTGTCACGCAGGGCGACACCGGTCAGCTTGCCGTTACCGACGCCCAGCGCCTCCTCGACGGTCGCGTTGGTGACGAACTCGATGTTGTCCTTGGCACGGGCGTAGTCGATCATGATCTTCGACGCGCGGAACTCGTCCCGCCGGTGCACCACGGTGACCTTGCTCGCGAACTTGGCCAGGAAGCTGGCCTCCTCCATCGCCGAGTCGCCGCCGCCGACCACCACGACCTGCTTCTCACGGAAGAAG
>DATLLN010000129.1:0-6839 GCA_035537835.1 Gaiellales bacterium | reverse complement strand
ACGCACACCAGCAGTGGCTCTGGTCCACGGTCGGCCACCGGCCCGTCCGGCGCGAACCTGTCGGTGTCGACACCGTTGCCGATGACGACGACACGATCGGCTGACCGGCTGAGCACCTCGAGCCCGACCGCCCGGTCGTCGTCGGAGACGGCGACGATCACGTCCGCCAGCGGCGCGGTCGCCCGCTCGAACGCGCGGTAGGCCGGCGCCAGCGAGCCGCCCACCAGCCACGACCACCCGTGCGGGGTGAACACGACCCGGGGCCGGCGGCGAAGTCCCAGCCGGGCCACCCTGCCCAGGGCGCCCGCCTTGGACGCGTGCAGGTGCAGCACGTCGGCGCCGACGGCGAGCCTGCGCACGCCCGCCAGATCGCGGACGTCGCGCGGGCGCGGCGAACGCACCATGGGCAACGGCGCCCAGCGCGCCCCGGAACCCTCGACCCAGCCCGCCAGAGGCCCGTCCGGCGGACAGGCGACGGTGACGTCGAAGCCGGCCCGCTGCCCGGCGTCCGCCAGCTGGCGAACGCACACCGCGGCGCCGCCGTCGGTGGGCTGGCAAACGTGCACGATCGAGCGCCTCACGACGCACCCTGCCGGCGCTGGGGGACGTAGCCGTACCGCACCAGGAGGGGCAGCGTGAGCAGCGCGACCGTGCGCCGCGTTCGCGTGTCCATCCGCTCGCGCCACTCCATATCGGGGCGCACCGCAGAGACCTCGCGGTCGAAGCGGATCGGGTTCCCCGACACGCTGTGCACCTCGCGGGGACCGTTGACGACCTCGCCCGGGTCGGGGTGCCCGGCCGTGCTCCAGCGGCGCATCAGGTCGGCGATGTGGCCCTCGGGATCGCGCGTGAACTCCTCGTAGAGCAGCCGCCGGTATCCACCGCGGTGGCTGACCGCCATCACCTCGAACAGCGCGTTCTTGCGCAGCCACTCGCGGGCGCTGGAGGACGGCTCGAAGCGCCGCATGTACTGCACGCGGGTCGAGATCTCCGGCCGCACCTTCGTGCGCTGCCACGAGTATGCGACCGCGCGGCTGTCGCGCACCAGATGCACGACGAACGGGTCGATGCCCGGCGACGCGGCCAGCGCGAAGGCGTAGGGGGGCTCCTTCGACGAGTCGATCACCGCATTCCCGCCGGACACGTCGATCACCGCGCGGTACAGTTTCGCGAGCAGGTCTCCGTAGCGCTCGAACTCGGGGCCGAAGCCGTTGCGGCGAAGCTGCGGGATCCGCATCTGGGGAATCCGCCGCATCCGATCGAGCCGCCCGTCCAGATCGAGCATCTCGGCCGCGACCGCGTCCGCAGACGAGCCGTACGCGCGGTCGAGCACCTCGGTCCAGAACGGACAGGCCGAGAAGGGACGCCCGCACGAGCAGAGATGGTCCTCGACCACTCCGCGCTGCCAGATGAAGCGCAGCTCGCCGACCGGCACCATGTTGCGGCGGCGGGCGAGCAGGAGCTCGAGCAGCGTCGAGCCACTGCGGCCCGCACCCGCGATGTAGAGCACGCTGACCGGAGGATCCGCCATCGGTTCCCGGTCAGAGCTCAGGTGGCGGCCGGCCCGAGGCCGACCTCACCGGCCGGCAGCCCCAGGGGCTCGCCGACGCGGCGGACGCCGTATCCGTAGCGCCAACGCCGCGCCTCGCGCTTCGGCGCGCCGGTCAGCACGGCGCCGGCCAGGTGGATGCCCAGCATCCGCAGGCCCGCCACCGCCTCCTCGACCTCGCGCGGCCGCAGAGCGCCGCTCTCGACCACGAGCACGACCTCGTCGACGACGCCCATCACCAGCCGGGTCTCGGGGCCCGCTCGCAAGGGGCGGGCCAGGACGACCACCAGGTCGGTCATCCCCTCGAACCGGGGGAGCTGCCGGTGGTAGACCTCGGACTCCTGGGCGCGTGAATCGGGAGCGTCGCCCGCAGGGACGACGCCGACACGCGGATACGTGGTCTGGTGCGCGATCTTCG
Organism: Gaiellales bacterium; assembly: GCA_035537835.1. Taxonomy (GTDB): domain Bacteria; phylum Actinomycetota; class Thermoleophilia; order Gaiellales; family JAICJC01; genus DATLLN01. The sequence continues at coordinate 4,872 of DATLLN010000129.1, read as the reverse complement.
TCAGATCGTCCTCGGCGTCCGTGACGGAGGACAGCCCGGGGCCGGCCGCGACGTCGAAGATGGTGCTGAGCGACGGCTTGCGCAGGTCGGCGTCGACCAGCAGCACCGTCGACCCGAGCTCGGCCGTGACGATGGCCAGGTTGGCGGCGACCGCGGAGGCTCCGCTCCGCGACGTCATGCCGACGACGGCCAGCGAGCGCGCGCGTGCCTCGCGTTGCGGCACGGTCAGGTTCGCGAGCACCATGCGGATCGGATCCTCGAGGATGGTCACCGGATCGGCGCCGACGAAGGCCCGCGGCTCCTTGTTCACGGCCGGATGGCTGGGCAGCACGCCCAGCACGGGCATGCCGGCCGCCTCGCAGAGGGAGCGGGCGTCGGTGATCCGCGGGAACAGGCGATCCCAGAGCAGCGCCGCCACGACGCCGAGCAGCAGGCCGGCGATGTCGATCGCGACCACCGTCAGGTAGGTCGGCAGCGACGAGCGCTTGGCCTTGTCGGTGGTGAAGTCCGAGTCGACGGTCGCGAACTGGCTGTTCAGCGTGACGTCGGACTGGATGGCCTGCGCCACGGCGTGGGAGATCTGCTCAGCCTGGCGGGGGTCGGTCGAGCGGCCGGTGATGTTGAGCAGCGTGGTGTCGTTCACCGGGTTCGCCGAAACCTGACTCGACAACTGGCCCTCGGAGATGTCGAAGGGCAGGGTCGAGGTGACGTTCTTCTTCAACCAGGACGGGCGCACGGCGTCATGCGCGGCGTTGGAGATCTGCGTGCTGGACACCTTGTCCCAGGCGAAGGTGATCGCCGGGTTGATGATGGTGGTCGTGCCTGTCGTGCTGTCGCTCTGCGACTCGGTCGGCGGGGCCGCCGTCTCCTTCTTGGGGCCGAACTGCAGCGTCGTCGTCGACTCATACGTCTGCTTCTGTGTCAACGCGTAGGCGGCACCCGCGGCAATCACCGCAACGGCGACGATCGCAAAGACCAGGAACCGCCGCCTGACGCATCTGATGATCTCGTACAGGTCCATTGCCGCTACTCCATCCTAGTTTCGAGTCGGAGCGTGGTCGAGGCCCATCGCATCGATGTAGGCATCGATCACAGTATCGAGTTCGTACGGCGCCGTGGCGTCCCTCCCCGGGACGATCGGGCGCTCGACGGTCTCCCCGATGGCGGCGGCCAGTGCCGCCGCATCGCCGACGGGAACGAGCCGACCGTGGCGGCCGCCGTCGAGGATCTCCGACGGGCCGCTGGGGCAGTCCGTCGCAACCACCGGCACGCCGAGGCACACGGCCTCGAGCAGCACGGTGGGCAGGCCTTCGAAGCGGGACGAGAGCGCGAGCATCGCCGCGGCCCGGAAGTACGGATACGGATTCGGCACGAACCCGGGCATCGACACATCCTCCTCCATGCCCAGGTCGGCAACCAGCGCCTCCAGCGACGCGCGCTGCTCGCCCTCCCCCAGCACCAGCAGCCGGCACGGCCGCTCGGCGCGAACCGCCGCCACGGCCCGGATCAGCGTCGCGAAGTCCTTCTGCGGTGTCAGCCGGCCGACGGCCAGTACCACCGGCGGCATCCCCGACCCGAGCCACGGATGGTCGAGCGGCTCCGAGGCCAGCTCCTCCAGCCGGTCGACCAGCAGCGGGTTGTAGATCACCCGCACCTGCGAGCGGGGAATCCGCGCCCGCCGTGCCAGGTCATCTGCCACGCCGGTGGAGACGGCCACGATCGCGCCGGCCCGCGGATAGAGCACGTGCATCATCCGCGGCATCAGTTTCGAGTCGCGGCGCTGCGGCGTGTCGACCCAGGTGGAAGGCGGGAGATGCTCGGTGACGACCACGCGCGTCCGCGAATGCGCGATCCCGGCGGCCGCGATCGCCATCAGGTTGGCGTGGGCGAGCGCGGTCACCATCGCCGCGGGCCGCTCGCGCCGCAGGTAGCGCACCAGAGCGGGAACGGACGAGGCGGTGCGCCGCGCACCCAGCGCCCGCAGGCGGACGCCGTCCGGCACCTGGTCGAGCAACGCGCCCTCGGACTTGGCGATCACGAGCTCGACCGGGAGCCCGCGGCGGGCCAGCCCCGACGCGATGTCGAGAAACACGCGCTCGGCGCCGCCGCCGACGAGCGACGGCAGAAACAACGCCACCGGCCGGGGTCGGGTCGTGCTCTTCACGGGTAGATGCACCGCTGCCGCGGCGCCCTCGGAACTGCCCACACCCCAAGGGTACGTGTCTTCCCTGCGGATACCACCCCACCCACCCGGCTACCCGGCGTCGCGGCCGTACCGCAGCCGGCGGTAGGCGGAGCGCAGCGGAAGGGGCGTGTCGTGGGCCCCGGCGACCTTCGCGGCGAAGTCGACCAGGCCGTCCCGCAGCTCGACGGCAGTGCGGTGCAGCAGCAGCGCGTCGGTGTGCGGGCCGTTCGCACCGGGATCGCAGGTGACGGCGGCGGTGAAGCCGGCCTCGGCGACCAGCCCCCGCTCGCGGGGGGTGTACAGGCCGGCGGGGTAGCAGAACGCCTCGACCGCACGGCCGAGCCGCTCCGCGACCTGCTCCCGCGAGCGGGCGATCTCCGACCTCGCCTCGTCCTCCGGCAGCGCCAGCAGGTTGGGATGGGTCACCGTATGGGCCTCGAACCGGAACGGCGAGTCACGATCGAGCTCGGCGATCTCTTCCCAGCCGAGCACCGGCGGCTGGCGGTCGTACCAGGTGAACCGGGCGGTGCCGTCGACCACGCCGGGCACCACGAATATCGTGACCTTCGCATCGTGCTCCGCGAGCACTTCGGCACCGTTCTCCACCACGTCCCGGTAGCCGTCGTCGAAGCTCATGCCGACCACTCTGCCGGTGTCGCCGGCCGCCGCCAGCCGGGCCGCCTCGGGCACGTCGACGATCCGGAATCCCTGCGAAGCCAGGTACTCGACCTGCCGGCGGAAGGCATCGGGTTTGACGGCCAGCGAGTCCGGCTCGTCCGTGATCCGGTGGTAGAACAGGATCCGCACCCCGGGCGCCGCGTTCGCCCCGCGCGTGCGCCAGACCAGCGACCGGGTGCGGGTCATCGCGGCCTTGGCGACGGCGACCGCAGAGGGGCCGAGCTGGAGGTCGCGATCGCTCACGACGGCCAGCCCGGATCGCGGCCGAGCAGCTCGGCCAGGCGGGCGTTTGAGTCGCGGAAGGCGTCGTTCAGCAGCCGCCGCATGGACGGCTCCATCTCGACGTAGCTGCGCGCGTTGGGGATGCGGAAGCCGGCGTCTCCCGGCATCGGCGGCAGGTCGAGGAAGTCCAGGATCTGGCCGACCACGCCGGGGGTGTCGGCGAAGAAGTCCTCGCTGACCAGGATCAGCACCTGGGCCCGCGGGAACACCTGGAGCCAGCGTTCGAGCTGGTCAGCGTAGTGGCCGCGAGCGACGTACGAGTGGTGCTGGTGGGCCACGCTGACGTACCCGGGGAACTGCACGAGCCTGCGCTCCTCGCCGTCCAGCCGCTCGGGCTCGGCCTCCAGCGCCGCTTTGAACGTCAGCGGCTCCATCCCCAGCGCGACCTCGTGGTGGTAGTGCGAGAGCGCCCGTGCGACGGGGTCGCGCAGCAGCACGACCAGCCGCGCGTCGGGCACCAGCGCGCGCACGCGCTCCGGCACGAGCGGGTGGAACAGGTAATAGGGGCTGGCCTCGCCGCACACCATCTCGACGCCGGTTCGGCGGCGGGCCACGGCACGCCGGACATCGTTGGGGAAGTGCCCGCGATACCAGCCCTCACCGCGCTCGTAGTTGAGGTCGAAGTAGTGCACCTCCTTGACGTGCGCGTCGCCGATCGCTGGATGCCGGGCCAGGTGGTCGTGCAGCGCCGTCGTCCCGCACCGCTGACCACCGATGATCAGGTAGTCGGGTAACGGCCGGATCGGCGCGGTCGCCGTGCACCCCGCCTGGAGGGCCGACTTGATGAGCCGCTTGGCATCCATGGCGGGGTCGGAGCATACCGTCCCCGGTGTGCCGATCCCTCTGCAAGACTGCCCTCCGATGACCGGAGGAGGACATCGCGAGGGGTTCTGGCGGAGGCGTCGCCGGCAGCTCGCCGGGCTCGTCCGCGAGACGCGCGGCGGCGGCGTCAGGCAGGCCGTCGACGAGGTCGTCGCCTACGCCCGGCCGCGGATCACGCTCAGCAAGTACCGGTGGCGGCGCTCCCGCGACGTGGCGCCGAACGCCGTCCCCGTGTACGTCGTCGGCCTGCAGCGCTCGGGTACCAGCATGCTCATGCGCGGGCTCGACGCATCGCCCGCGGTGGCCGTGTACAGCGAGGGCAACACCGAGGCGTTCGAGAAGTTCAGGATCCGCCCGCTGCCGGTGATCCGCTCGCTGATCGAGACCAGCGGCCAGGGCTTCGTCGTGTTTAAGCCGCTGTGCGACTCCCACCGGGTGGACGAGCTCCTGGACACGATGGGCAACCCATCCCCGGGGCGCGCAGTCTGGGTCTACCGCGGCGTCGACGGGCGCGTCCGCTCGTCGGTCGGGCTGTTCGGGGCGAACAACCTGAAGGTGCTGACCGAGATCGCCGGCGGCGGAGGCCGCGAGCGCTGGCAGGCCGGCGGGCTCTCGCAGAAGAGCCTCGACCTGATCGCGAGCTTCAACTGGGACGCGATGACGCTCGAGTCCGCGTCGGCGCTGTTCTGGTACGTCCGCAACTCCGTGCTGTTCGAGCGCGGCCTCGAGGGCCGGGACGACGTCCTGGTGTTCTCGTACGACGCGCTCGTCCGCGACCCGGAGCGGTCGATACGCCGGCTCTGCATCTTCCTCGGCCTGGAGTACGACCCGCGCCTGATCCGGCACATCGTCCCCAAGCCGCCGGGCGCGCCCCGGCCCCGGATCGAGATCGACCCGCGCGTTCG
>DATLLN010000128.1:0-5288 GCA_035537835.1 Gaiellales bacterium | reverse complement strand
CCAGCCGCGCGGGCGTCGTCCGGTTCATCCGCGCCAGGAATCCGGATAGCGCGCGGACGTGGCGGCCGTAGGCGACGTAGGCGCCGGCGTCGAGGGGATCGACCTGCTCAAGCGCCGCGGCCGTCCGCTCGGCATCCGACCAGAAGGCGATCGGGTCACCGTCGTCGCGCAGGGCCAGCATCCTGATCTCCGGTCGGATCAGCTCCAGGCCATGCGATCGCAGCTTCAACGCGTCGATCACGGACCGGCGCAGCCGGCCCGCGGTGGGCAGCAGCTCGGAGATCCCGCCCGTCCGCTCACGGCGTTCGACCACGACGACGTCCAAGCCGCGGCGGGCCAGCAGGCCTGCCGTCACCAGGCCGTTGTGGCCGCCGCCGATCACGATCACGTCGCGGCGGCTCATGAGCGCCACCGCCCGCGCTTGCGCTCGCCCAGCAACTCCAGCGCGGCGATCCGGCCCGGCGCGCCCATCAGCCCGCCGCCGGGATGCGCTGCCGAGCCGCACATCCACAGCCCGTCGACCGGCGTGCGGAAGCGCGCGAAGCCGGGCACAGGCCGGTTGAAGAACAGCTGCTCGAGTGACAGCTCGCCCTGGAAGATGTTGCCCTCGGAGAGACCGATGCGCCGCTCGATGTCCAACGGGGTCAGCACCTGCTTGCCGATGATCAGCTCGCGGATGCCGGGGGCCCGCTCCTCGATCGTGTCCAGCACCGTCTCGCCCAGCGCATCGCGGGCGGCATCGTCCCACTCCGCGCCGTCCGCGAGGTGGTACGGGGCGTACTGGACGAAGCAGCTCATCGTGTGTCGGCCGGGCGGCGCCATGTCCGGGTCGACCAGCGTCGGGATGATCATGTCGATGTAGGGGCGGCGCGACGGGCGGCCGTACTTGGCATCGTCGTACGCGCGCTCCATGTAGTCGACCGACGGGCTGAAGCTGATCGCGCCGCGCAGATGCTCGCCCGTGCCCGGCAGGCACGAGAACTCCGGCAGGCCGGACAGCGCAAGGTTGACCTTGGCCGACGAGCCGCGGAACTTGTAGCGGCGCACGTCGGTCAGGAACTCGTCGTCGAGCACGCCCGGCTCCAGCAGCCGCTCGAACGTGACCCGCGAGTCGGCGCTGGACAGCACGGCGTCCGCCAGCAGCTCCTCGCCGGACTCCAGGGTGACTCCGACGACCCGGCCATCCGCGGTGTCGATTCGGGCGACTGGGGCCTCGGTGCGGATCTCCGCGCCCAGGGACTGGGCCGCCGAGGCTATGGCGAGGCTGACGCCCCCGGTGCCGCCCTTGGGGATGCCCCAAGCGCGGAACGCGCCGTCGATCTCGCCCATGTAGTGGTGCAGCAGCACGTACGCGGTGCCTGGTGAGCGAACACCCTGGAACGTGCCGATGATCCCCGAGGCGGACATGGTCGCCTTCAGCGGGTCGGTCTCGAACCACTGGTCGAGGAAGTCGGCGGCGCTCATCGTCATCACCTGGATGAAGGTGTCGCGCAGGCGTCGCGGCAGCTCGGCGAAGCTGCGCGCCAGCGGGCCCAGCGAGATCCACTCCGCCGGGTGGATGCGACCCTGGTCGGGCGGGACGACCGACAGGATCGGCTTGATGAAGCGCGCCATGTGCACCATCAGGCGGCCGTACTCCTCGTATGCCTCGGCGTCGGACAGCGACCAGCGGCGCAGCTCCCGGAACGTCGTCCCGTGGTCGTTCACGCGCCACAGGTAGTCGCCGTCGAGCGGCGTGAACGTCCCGTCCAGCGGCAGGATCTGCAGCCCGTGGCGGCCGAGGTCGAGGTCGCGGATGATCTCCGGCCGGAGCAGCGAGACGACGTAGGACGCGACGCTGAACCGGAAGCCGGGGACGATCTCCTCGGTGACGGCGGCCCCGCCCAGCACCTCGCGGCGCTCGAGGACGACGACGCGCATGCCGGCCCGCGCGAGGTACGCGGCGGTGACCAGGCCGTTGTGGCCACCCCCGATGATGACGGCGTCGTAGCGCTGCTCGGTCGACATCGCGCGCAAGCATACGGCGGCGGCCGCGGCGTCGGCGGCGTCAGCGGCCGAGCAGCTCGCGCAGGCGCAGCGCCATCCGCGGCCCCGCCGCCGCGTCCTCGTGCCTGAAGTAGCAGTAGACGTCGCGGCCGGCGTCCATCGCCTCGCCGATCCGCTCGGCCCACGCCTGCAGCTCCGCGTCGTCGTAGGACTCCCGCCGTAGCCGCAGGTAGCCGAGCGGCGGGGACAGCTCCTGCGGCCGCGATGCCCCCTCGTCCATGTCGGTCACGCACCAGGCGACGCCGCGGTCCTCGAGCAGCGTCCGGGCCGGCAGCCACGACGGCTCACGGCACTCCACGACGGCGGCCAGGCCGGCCGGCAGCGCGTCGGTGAACGCGAGCACCAATGCCTCGTCGTAGGGCAGCTCCTCGGGGACGCGGAACAGCACCGGCCCCATCCGCGGCCCCAGCGCGGCGGCCCGTTCGACGAACAGCTCGATCATCGGCCCGGGGTTGCGCAGCCGGCCGACGTGCGTGATCTTGGCGCTGGCCTTGAGCGTGAACCGGAACGTCTCCGGCGTCTGCTTCCGCCATCCCTCGAACAGGCCTGCCGAGGGGAAGCGGCGGAACGTGTAGTTGATCTCGACGGAGTTGAAGACCGAGGCGTAGTAGGCGAGACGGCCCGCTGGGCGCACGCTGTCCGGGTAGAAGACGCCGTGCATCCACTCGTCGTATGCGAAGCCGGAAGTGCCGAGGTGGAAACTGCCCGCCATCGGCTGCCATGATGACACGATGCCGATCGACGAGCCGCGGACGATCTGGACGCCCGCGGCGAGCCCGCAGGCCGTGCTGTTGCTCGGGCACGGCGCCGGCTCGCCGATGACGACGCCTTTCCTGGGGGCCTTCGCGGCCGCGATCGCCGAGCTCGGCGTCTCGGTGCTGCGGTTCGACTTCCCGTACATGGAGGCCGGCCGCAAGGCACCCGACCGGGCGCCGGTGCTGGTCGAGGCGACGCGGCGGGCGTTCGACCTGGCGGCCGCACGCGCCGGCGGCCTGCCGGTGCTGGCGGGCGGCCGGTCGATGGGCGGCCGCATCGCGTCGATGGCGACGGCCGAGGGCATGCCGGCTGCCGGCCTCGTCTTCCTCGCCTATCCGCTGCACCCGCCGGGACGGCCGGAGAAGATCCGGGACGCGCACCTCTACGAAATCGAGGTGCCGATGCTGTTCCTGCAGGGCACGCGCGATCCCTTCGCGCAGCCGGAGCTGCTGGCCGCGGTGCTGAGCCGGCTCGGCCCGCGAGCCGAGTACGCGCCGGTCGAGGGCGGCGACCATGCCTTCCGCGTGGCCGGTGGCGAGCGCGACGCGGCCAGGATCGGTGCGAGCCTGGCGCCGGTCGCGGCGGAGTTCGTCGAACGCCGGGTTGTCTTGCGTTCTCACCCGTGACATGACAGCATCTCGGCGTGCCTGCACGGCTCCAGCGGGCGTTCGTCGTCGTTGCTGCAGTTCTTGCTGCGGCGTGCATCGCCGCGCCGGCTGCGATGGCGGCTCGCCCGGGCTACCTGACGATCATGCTCGACCGCTCCCAGCTCGCGCAGGCGGACGCCGCGTGCCAGCAGCAGGCCGGGTCCGTGCCAATGCCCGACGTGCTGGCCGAGATCGCCCGCAGGGGGATGACCCCGACCGGGAGCGTCGTCACCTCGTTCGTCAAGGAGACGACCGTCAGCTGCAAGAAACCAGCGCTCTATCCGTCCTGGGCCGACCTCCAGGCCTGGCACACCCAGTACGGCCTGGAGCTGGTCTCCAGCGGCGCGACCAAGGCGAAGTTCAACCAGATCGACGCCGCGCACCAGTGGTCGGAGTCGTGTGGCACCCTGCCCGTCTTCCAGGCGCACGGGTTCAACCGCGCCTGGGGGCTGTTCAACTACCCCAATGACTCGTGGACGGTCGATGCTCAGTCGTCGATCGTCGCGAACTGCTTCGCCTGGGGTCGCGACTACGCCAACAAGATCAACACGCGCTCCGGACAGGCGTCGCCGTGGTTCGGATACGTCAAGCAGCTGGTCGGCGGCTCGTGCAACGATCCGGCGCTGCCCTGCTACAACCCGGCCGTCGCGCCCGGCAAGCGCTACACGCTGCCGTCGACGATCTCCAAGTGGATGACGCCGCACACCGATGCCTGGCGGGTGATCCAGATCTACCGCCTCGTCGACGGCGCCCAGCCGGGGCTGTGGGACTGCACGGCCGCCGACCCGCGCGCGCACTGGGCGGCGGTCACGGAGACCTACTGCTTCGGCGACCTGAAGACGCTGCTGGACGCGGTCCAGCCGCCGACCGTCGTCACCGATCCGGCGGGCGTCGCGCGGATCTGGAACCCGGACGCGCTCGACACGCCGACGGCCACCGTTCTTACGGGCCCGGCGGACGGTACCCCCGATACCACTGCGCAGCTGACGTTCTCGGCGTCGTCGCCCCGGGTCACCTTCACCTGCTCGCTCGACGGCGCCGCCGCCGCTCCGTGCGCCAGCCCGGCGTCGTACACCGACCTCGCGGCGGGGCCGCACACGTTCCAGGTCTGGCCGACCGACGCGTTCGGCAACTGTGGCCCGGCCGCGGCCTGGTCGTGGTCGATCGCCGGGTGACGGATTTCCCGCCGGGAGGAGTGGGGTTAACCCCATGGCAGGCGTTGCCGGGCTGGGTCACGATGGTCGAACCGTCAGGTCACCACTTCACCAGGTAGGAGTCGAGATGAGCACCATCGTTACCCGAGCGGAAGACGCCGCAGACGCTGTCACCCAGCTGCGCCTGCGTGTGGGCGGCGACGTCGCCACTCCCGCAGACGCAAACTGGGACGAGGCCCGTGCGGCCTGGAACCTCGCGGCCGACCAGCGGCCCGCGATCGTCGTGATCGCCGAGTCGGCGGCCGACGTGGTCGCGGCCGTCGAGTTCGCGCGTGACAACGATCTGCGCGTCACCGCGCAGAGCACCGGCCACGGCGCCGGCCCCAAGCGCTGGGACGACGACATCCTGCTCGTCAAGCTCGAGCGGATGCGGGGTGTCGAGATCGACCCCGCGCAGAAGATCGCGCGGGTCGAGGCGGGCGCGCAGTGGCAGGACGTCACGCACCCCGCCGCCGAGCATGGCCTCGCCGCGCTCGCCGGCTCGTCGCCCGACGTCGGCGTCGTCGGCTACACCCTCGGCGGCGGCCTCTCCTGGCTCGGACGCAAGCACGGCCTCGCGGCCACGCACCTGATCGCCGCCGACGTCGTCCTCGCCGACGGCTCGGCCGTCCGCGTGGACGCCGAG
>DATLLN010000127.1:0-6681 GCA_035537835.1 Gaiellales bacterium | reverse complement strand
CAAGGCGACCAGAAGTACAGCCACGCCAGGTCGTATGCGCCGTCCCCGTACATGGCGCACCCCCAGTCGAACACGCCGGCGATGCGCGGCCCGTCGACGATCACGTTTCGGTGCAGCAGGTCGGCGTGGATTGGGCAGCGCCCGTCCGGCGCAACCGGAGCGAGCCTCGCCAGTGCGGCGAACGCAACGTCGTATTGCCTCGCTCCGGTCGCTGAGCGCTCGAGCCTGGCACGCCACCCGGGCAGGCGGTCGCCGGGGTCGTTGCCCACCTCCAGCAGCGCGTCGCCCCAGCTCCGGTTGGGCGCGTTGCCCGCCGGGTCCCAGCTGCCGTAGCCGGTCGTGCCCGACGTGTCCGCCTCGCGCATCGCGGCCAGCATCCGACCGATCGCGGGGAGGGCGTCGCCGAGCGCGACGCCCTCCAGATCCTCGAGCCAGGAGCCCGCCGTCACTCGTTTCGAGACGGCGTAGTGCCCGCCCTCCGGAAGCACGCCGATCTCCAGCACGCGTGGCACCGGCAGGTCGGACGAGGCGAACCGCATCGCGAAGCGATCCTTCTGGAAGTCCTCGACGTACGCGCCGGCGCGGACAACGAGATCCCGATTGCCGTCGCGAAACGCGTATGCCCGTGACCATTCGCCTCCGGCGAGCGGGGTCAGCGGGGACGGGTCCCAGCCGTTCCCACGGAGTCCGGCGAGGACTATCGTTTCGTCCGGGCGCTGCTTGGGCATCGTCAGAACCTACCGACCGAGCGCAGGGAGAGACAATGTACGCACGAATGGCAACATTCCAGAGCGATCCGGCCAGCGTCGACCAGGCGATCGAGTTCGTCCGTAGTGAGGTGGCGGGCGACACGCCGGAGGGCCTCGAGGGGGCGAAGATGCTGATGCTGATCGACCGCAAGTCCGGAAAGGGCATCGGCGTGACGCTCTTCGACAGCGAGGAAGCGATGCGCCGGGGCGACGAGGCGTTGAACAAGATGAACCCGACCGGCTCGGGCGAGCGCCGGACGTCCGTCGAGTTCTACGAGGTGCCGGTCGAGACGATCAGCTGAGCGCCTGGCGTTGGGATGAGTCGCTGTACGCCGGGAGCGCCGCCTACTACGCGGTGGGGCGGCTGCCGTATCCCGACGCGCTGCCCGCGGTCGTCCGCGCCGAGCTCGAGCTCGACGGCAGCGGCCGCCTGCTGGACGTCGGCTGCGGGCCAGGCTCGCTGACGCTTCCGCTGGCGCCGCTGTTCGCCGAGGCCGTCGGCATCGACGCGGACGCGGGCATGATCGACGAGGCGGAGCGGCGCGCACGGGCCGCCCGCGTTGGCAACGTCCGCTGGTCGCGGATGCGCGCGGAGGAGCTCCCGTCGGATCTCGGCGAGTTCCGCGTTGCGACGTTCGCGCAGTCCTTCCACTGGATGGACGGCGACCGCGTCGCGGCGCTCGTCCGCGGCATGCTCGAGCCGGGCGGCCGGCTGGTGCACGTCGGAGCGACCACCCATCGCGGGGTGGCGACGGACGACCCGCTGCCGGCGCCGTCCCCGCCGCGCGAGGAGATCACGCAGCTGGTCGCGCGCTACCTCGGCGACTCGCCCCGCGCCGGTCGCGGCCGCAGGCCGGACGGCGCCGCCCGCGCCGAGGACGACGTCTACCGGCGGGCCGGTTTCGACGGGCCACGGCGCGTCACCGTCCCCCGTGGCGAGGTCTTCCTGCGCTCCGAGGACGAGATCGTCGCGTCCGTCTTCTCGCTGTCCTCGGCCGCGCCGCACCTGTTCGGCGAACGCCGCGAAGCGTTCGAGCGCGACCTGCGGGCACTGCTCCGCACCGTCTCGCCGGACGGCCGCTTCGCCGAGAAGGCGCGCGAGATCGAGCTCAACGTCTGGACGCGGTGAGCGCGCGCAACAAAGGGGCCTGACCCCGTTGTTGCGTCGTTGGCCAAATGACCGGCGCACGCTCGGCCAAATGGCACGCCGTGTAACAGAGGTCTGACCCCGTGGTTACATCGCTACGCCGCGCGGCGGGCGGCGAGCCGGTGGTACAGGCCGGGGATCTGCTCGGCGGGGACGGGCTTGGAGAAGTGGAAGCCCTGGCCCAGCCGGCAGTCGTGCTCGACCAGGAAGCGGCGCTGGGCGAGCGTCTCGATGCCCTCGGCGAGCGGGTCGATGCCGAGGTTGTGCGCCAGCTGGATGATCGTCCGCACGATCGAGGCCGCATCGACGTCGTGAGGCAGGTCGCTGACGAACGAGCGGTCGATCTTGAGCGTGGTCACCGGCATCTGCTTGAGCCGCGACAGCGATGAGTAGCCCGTGCCGAAGTCGTCGTTGGCGAGGCGGAGCCCGCGATCGTGCAGCTCGGCCATCACGCGCTGCGTGCGGTCGGGGTCGGTCATCGCGGCCGACTCGGTGACCTCGATCAGCACCTTGGCGGCATCCAGGCCGTGCGTCTCGAGCTCGGTCGACAGCTGCTGCACGAGCGCCGTCTGCCAGAGCACCGGCGGCAGGTTGACCGCGATCTCGACGTCGACGCCGTCGGCATGCCAGACGCTTGCCTGGGCGAACGCCGTCGAGATCACCCAGCTCGAGATCGGCTGGATCATGCCCAGCCGCTCGGCCAGCGGGATGAAGTCGCCGGGTGCGACCAGCCCTCGCTCCGGGTCATCCCAGCGGACGAGCGCCTCGACGCCGACCGCGCCGCCGGCCTGCAGGTCGAGCACCGGCTGGTAGTGGAGCACGAACTCGTCGCGGCGGATCGCCCGCTGCAGCCGCGACGCCAGGGACATGCGCCGGATCGTCTCGTCCGGGCTGAGGCTCGGCGCATGCTCAATCGGGCTGTGGCGCTGGCGTCCCGCCTCAACGGCGGCGAACGCCGCGCGGAGCACACCGTCGCGGTCCGCCGCGTCCGACGGAGACAACGCGATGCCCACGGTGGCACCGACGAAGATCTCGGTGCGCGAGATGGTGTAGGGCGCCTGCAGCGCGATCGAGATCTGCCCGGCGATAGCGTTGGCGATCTGCATCGCGTCGGCGTGGTTGGCGGGGCCCCGGCCCATCCCGCGCGTCGGCTCGAGGTCGCCGATCAGCACCAGGAACTCGTCCGCACCGTGGCGGGCGACCACGTCCGCCCAGCGCGTCACGCGGGTCAGCCGGTCGGCGGTCTGCCGCAGCAGCTCGTCGCCCGCCTCGTGGCCGAAGCTGTCGTTGACCAGCCGGAAGCCGTCGAGATCGATCGCCAGCACCGCGACCGCATGCCCGTGCCGCTCGGCGCGAGCCAGCGCCAGCTCGAGGTGCTCGGTGAACACCTGCCGGTTCGTCAGGCCGGTCGTCGAGTCGTGATGGGAGAGATGCTCGATCCGCTCCTCGGCTTCGCGCTGCGCGGTGATGTCGGTGATCACGCCGACGAAGTGCGTGACCTCGCCGTCGGCGTCGGGGGACGGCGTGATCGAGAGCTCGCTCCAGAACCGGGCGCCGTCCGCCCGGGCGTTGAGCACCGTGCCGGAGAACGGCCGTCCGGCCTCGAGCGAGCCGCGCAGCGCCGCGAGGATGTCGGCATCGGTCTCCGGCACCTGCAGGAACCGGCAGTTGCGGCCCAGCGCCTGGTCCCGGGCGTAGCCGGTGATCCGCTCGAACGCCGGGTTGACGTAGACGATCGGCTGGTCGTCGGCGCGTGCGTCGCAGATCACGATGCCGCTCGCCGCGGCGGCCAGGGCGCTGTCGTGCACGGCCAGCGCCGTCTCCCACTCGGGGTCGGCCGCCCGCTCGCGCACGTACACCGCGCGCGTCGGGTGGTCGCGGTCCCCGACATCGACGAGCGTGACGTCGACCTCGACCGTGCCGCCGCCGGCGCGGAGTGCCGACAGCGCGCCCGCGGACTCGCCGTCCAGCCCCGTGGCCTCGCAGAGCGGCTTGCCGACCGCGGCCTTGCGCGTGCGGCCGAACGTCCGCTCGGCTGCCGGGTTCCAGCCGGTCACGATGCGATCGCCGTCGAGCGTGATGATGCAGTCGGGCGAGGACTCCATGATCGCGCGGGTGACCGCCGCGGCCCGGCGGGCCATCGTCTGGGCGCGCGCCCGGCCGATGTACAGGCCGAGCTGCCCGCCGATCGAGGCGATCAGGGCCAGCCGCTCGGCGTCCGGCTGGCGGATGTCGGTGGAGAAGAACTCGATGGCGCCGACGGTCTGGTCGCCGACCGTGATCGGGAAGGCGAACGCCGTGTGCAGGCCGATGCCGGCGGTGTTGCGGACGCGGCTGGAGCGCGCCATGGCCGCAACGTCGGAGACCCAGATCGGCTCGCCCTCCGCCCAGGCCCTGCCGGGGATTCCGGCGCCGCGCGCGAACCGCGCGCGCCGGCACAGCCGGGTGAACGCGCGGGCGTCGATCTCGTCGGTGCTCCAGATCTCGGAGCAGCGCAGCTCCTCGGTGGCCGGGTCGACCAGCCAGACGGCGCCCAGCTCCCATTCCAGGAACGTGCCAAGCAGGGCGAGCACCCGCGGGGCGGCTTCGCGCAGGCTGGACGCGGCGGCCAGCGTCCTGGTCGCCTCATCCTGGGCAGCGAGGCGCGACTTGGCGGGTCTGCGGGCCACGAACCCGGTGATCGTCCCTGGAAAGGGTGAATTGAGGCGCCCAGTAGGATGACCCGATGCGCAAGGTGACCGCCCTGGTTTCCCTCATGGTGACGGTCGATCTGGCGCTCTGGGCGGCGATCCTGCCGCTGCTCCCGACCTACGCGGACGACTTCGGGCTGTCCAAGCCGGAGGCCGCGCTGCTGCTCTCGGCGTACAGCTTCGGGGTGATCCTGCTGGCCGTGCCGGTGGGCCACCTGGCCGACCGGATCGGCACCCGCGACGTGGCGATCGCCGGCCAGCTGATCATGGGTGCCGCCACCGTCGTAGTCGCGCTCGAGCCCAGCTACGGGGCGCTGCTCGCGGGCCGGTTCGCCCAGGGGCTGGCGTCGGCGATCACCTGGAGCGCCGGCCTGGCATGGCTCGCCGAGTCCGCCCCGGTCGAGCGCCGCGGCCGGACGATCGGGATCGCCAACTCGGCCGCGACCATCGGCATGATCGCCGGGCCGCTGATCGGCGGTCTCGGCGCGTCGCTGGCCGGGGCCGAGGCGACGTTCCTCGTGGCCGCTGCGGTGGTCGCGTCGCTCGGCGTGGTCGCGATGTTCCTGCCGCGGGGCAGCGAGCTGGTGGAGCGGGAGCGCAGCTTCCTGCCCGCGGTGCGCGCCGTCTCGCGCGAGCGGCTGATCGGGCTCGCGCTGCTTGTCGTCACGCTGGTCGCCATGGTCGGCGGCACGATGCAGGTGCTGCTGTCGCTGCGCCTCGGCGACGACGGCTACTCGCAGTCCGAGATCGGGGCCCTGTTCGCGGGCGGCGCCGCGCTGGGCGCGGTGGCGATCATCCTCAGCGGGCGCGTCGGCGACCGCATCGGGCGCCCCCGGGTCGCCTTCTGGGACTGCCTGGCGCTGGCCGCGGCCGTGTCCTTCTTGAGCCTGCCCCTGGCGGCCGGCGTGGTCGCCGGCATGGTGCTGGTGCTCGGGCCGCTGCAGTCGGTGCTGTACGGCGTCGGCTATCCGCTGGGCGCCGACGGAGCGGAGCTCGCCGGTGTCGGCCACGGGCTGGTGCTGGGCCTGGTCAATCTGGCGTGGGGCATGGGGTCGGTGGTCGGTCCGCCGATCGGCGGGACGCTGGCCGAGTTCGTGGGCGACGCCCCGGCCTACTTGACGATGGCGGTTGCCTGCCTGGCCACCGCGGAGGTCATCCGCCGCACCGTCATGGGGCGTGCGCGGCAAGCTGCAGCGTCGAGCTCGGCGTCACCTGCGGCCCGTTCGCCATCAGCCAGGTGACCCGCCTGCCGCTGCTGGCCAGGTAGAGCATTAGCGGCGTCTCCCGGTGGCAGCCGCAGCCCCGCGCCACCAGCAGGAATCCGTCGCGGCCGTCCGCCTTGACCGGCCGTGCCAGCCGCAGCGCCCCGACGTACGTGCCGGGGTGGTCGCGGACGAACCCGACGAAGTCGCGCGCTCCGGCGGCCGTGCCGAACACCAGCGTCCGCGAGACCACGTCCAGATACCGGCTGGGGGTGCCCCCCTTGAACTCGCGTTCGGAGCCGGTGCGGTAGCTCCAGTCGGCCAGATGCGCCTGCAGATCGCCGCCCTTGGGGCCCTCGGCGGCGAGGGCGGACAGGTCGAGCCCGCGCTCCGTGTGGTCGAGGTCGGGCAGCGTGGAGGTGGCGAGCATCGGCAGCTCGCGGGCCGGCGGTTGCGGGGCCGGGACCGGCGCGCTGCCGGGCGACCCGCCCGAGGAGGAGCCGCCGCAGCCCGCCAAACCCGCTCCAAGCAGGAGTAAAGCGATGGTCCAGCCGACACGGTGCATAGGGCGCATGTGTAACAGGCATTCTGGACTCCGGCCGCAGTTGTCGCTACATTCGTCTCTTCTCTCGTGTCAAGGGCGGCTCTTCAGGAGGACTTCATGAGGCGAATGGATCGGCGCGACTTCCTCAAGGGATCGGCTGCCCTCGGTGGGGCAGTCGTCCTCAGCGGCTGCGGTTCGAGCTCCGGGATCAAGGCCGACACCGGCGGTGGCGCGTCCAGTGTCGCGCCGGTCACCTACGGCGGCGACGTCTCGGCCGAGCCGAACAAGCTGGTCATCTCCGAGTGGCCCGGCTACGAGGCCGGCGGCACGAAGGCACAGACCTACGGCC
>DATLLN010000126.1:0-22092 GCA_035537835.1 Gaiellales bacterium | reverse complement strand
CGTCCGCCACCGCCGGCTGCTGGAGGGGATGGCCGCGGCCCGGTCGCTGGGCAAGCCCGGCGAGCTGGTCGGCCGGTACCTGGAGCAGCTGCCGTTCGTTCCGACCAAGGCACAGGCGCGGGCGATGCGCGAGATCGACCGTGACCTGGCGAAGGACGTGCCGATGCAGCGGCTGCTGCAGGGCGACGTCGGGTCGGGCAAGACCGCCGTCGCAGTGTACGCACTGCTGCGGGCGGTCGAGCACGACGGCCAGGGGGCGTTGATGGCGCCGACCGAGACGCTGGCGACCCAGCACCTGCTGGGCATCAGTGCCTTGTGCGAGCCGCTCGGCGTACGCGTGACACAGCTGGTCAACGGGATGCCGGCGCGCGAGCGGCGGGCGGCGTTGGGCGTGATCGAGTCCGGCGAGCCGCAGCTCGTGGTGGGCACGCACGCCCTGATCCAGGACGCCGTGGTGTTCGGCGGCCTCGAGGTGGCCGTCGTCGACGAGCAGCACCGGTTCGGGGTCGAGCAGCGCCGTGCGCTGGAGGAAAAGGCGCGGGCGGACGGCCGGGCGCCGCACGTGCTGCACATGACCGCGACGCCGATCCCGCGCACGCTGGCATTGACGGTGTACGGCGACCTCGACGTCTCCGTGCTGGACGAGCTGCCGCCGGGCCGCACGCCGGTGATCACCCGGCTGGTGCCCCGCGCACGGCGGGACGAGGTGTTCGCCCGCATGCGGCGCCTGCTCGACGAGGGCCGCCAGGCCTACGTCGTCTGTCCGCTGGTGGCGGAGTCACCGGCGGCGGAGGCGACGGCGGCCGAGAGCGAGGCGGCGCGGCTGGCCGCCGGCGAGCTCTCGGGGTATCAGATCGCCGTCCTGCACGGCCAGATGCCGCCGGCCGACCGGCGGCCCGTGATGGAGCGGTTCCGCCGCGGCGAGGTGCAGGTGCTGGTGGCGACGACGGTGATCGAGGTCGGGGTGGATGTGTCCAACGCCGTGCTGATGGTGATCGAGGAGGCCGACCGGTTCGGCCTCGCACAGCTTCACCAGCTGCGGGGACGCGTCGGCCGCGGCGCCCACGAGAGCTACTGTGTCCTGCTGGCCGATCCGGCCACGGACGACGCCGCGGCCAGGCTGGAGGCGATGGTGCGGACGACGGACGGCTTCGAGCTGGCCGAGGTCGACCTGGAGCTGCGCGGCGAGGGCACGCTCCTGGCCGCCCGCCAGAGCGGGGTGCCCGACCTCCGCCATGCCAGGATCTCCCGCGACCGCAGGCTGGCGATCACCGCCCGCCGCGAGGCGCAGCGCCACCTGGATGCCGATCCCGAGCTGAGTTCCCCGGCCTCCCAGCTGATGGCCTTCGAGGCCCGCCGCCTGTTCGGCGCCGACATCGACTGGCTGACGCGGGCGTGATGTAACAACGGGGTCAGACCCGTCCTTACATCGGCCCCCGGTACGATTCGACGGTGATGTCCGGGCGCTTCGCTGCATACCTGCGCCGCGGTGACCTGGAGACCGCCGCGCCGCTGGCGCTGTTGTTCGCCGTCCCGGCCGCGCTCGAGTACGTGATCCTCGGGATGCCCGGGCTCTCGGCGGCCACCGCGCCGCTGATCGTCATTGCGCTGGCGGCGATCTTCGGTCTCGGCTGGCTGGTCTCGGCGAAGCTGGCGTCCGACGTCGCGGCGACCCAGGCGCTGAACCGCCAGGCGGCCGCGCGCGCCGAACAGCTGGACGAGCGGTTCACCGGCAGCCCCGTGCCGTTCGACGCGACCGAGGACGAGTTCGCGCGGATCACCGAGGAGGAGCTGGAGGCCCTGCCCGGCTGGCTGAAGACGAAGATCGACGAGACGGACGTCGCCATCGGCATCGAGGACGAGCGGCCGAACCAGCCACGTGTGCTCGGCCTATACCAGCGGCTCGGCCGGGAGTCGCAGATCACGCTCTACCGCCGGCCGATCATCCGCGCGGCCGGCAGCCGGGAGGCGCTTCGGCGGCAGATCCACGGCACGTTGCTGCACGAGCTCGGCCACCTGTTCGGCATGACGGAAGAGGATCTCGACCACTACCAGATCGGGAACCATCCGCTCCCTGGCGCCGCGCCGATCCGGGAAAGCGAGATCAGCGGATGACCGAGCTCAGCCGGGCGTGGGACGAGAACGCCGAGGCCTTCATCCGCTGGGCGCGGGCGCCGGGCCACGACAGCTACTGGCAGTTCCACCGCGACCAGTTCCTGCCGCTGCTGCCGCCGCCGCCGCAGCGAACGCTCGACCTGGGCTGCGGCGAGGGCAGGCTGACCCGTCACCTGGCCGGCCTGGGCTACGACGTGCGCGGCGTCGACCGCTCGGAGGCGATGATCGCCGCAGCCCGCGAGGCGGATTCGGCGATCACGTTCGACCTCGCCGACGCGGCGGCGCTGCCGTACGCCGACGGCTCGTTCGACCTGGTCGTCGCGTTCCTGTCGCTGATGGACATGGACGACATGGCCGGCGCGATCCGGGAGAGCGTCCGCGTCCTCGCGCCCGGCGGCCGGCTGTGCCTCGTCGTCGTCCACCCGATCAACGCCGCCGGGACGTTCGAGGGCGACTCGTTCGTGATCGCCGGCTCGTACCTCGCGAGCTGGATCTACCGCGACGCGGTGTCGCGGAACGGGCTGGACATGACGTTCGTCGGCCGCCACGTGCCGCTGGAGACGTACGTCGAGGAGCTGGCGGACGCCGGCTTCGTGATCGAGCGGCTCCGCGAGCCCGCCGTGCCGGAGCACGCGGTGCAGAGCGAGCGTGACCGGCGCTGGCAGCGCATCCCGCTGTTCCTGCATATCCGCGCAGCCAGGCGGTAGGAGTGCGGATCATCGCGGGCGAGAGGCGGGGGGCGCGGCTGGTTGCCCCGGCGGGGCGGAAGACGCGGCCGACGGGTGACCGGGCGCGCGAGGCGCTGTTCGCCATGCTCGGGGACGTCGCCGGCCTGCGCGTGCTCGATGCGTTCGCCGGCAGCGGTGCGCTGGGACTCGAAGCGCTGTCGCGGGGCGCGGCCCACGCGACCTTCTGGGAGACCTCGGCCGCGGCGCTGCGCGCCGTGCGCACCAACGTTGCCGCGCTGGGCTACGACGAGCGAAGCACCATCCACCGGACCGATGCCGTACGCCTGATGGCTTCCGAGGCGGCGCACGGGGCGGCCTACGATTTGATCCTGCTCGACCCGCCTTATAGGATGCTGGCCGCCTTGCAACCGGCATTCTCCCTGCATCTCCCGGCATTACTGGTTCCGGACGGCCTGGCGGTCGTCGAGGGGCCGGCCGCCTCCCAGCCGATCGAGCTCGGGCTCGCCGTCGACACCAGCCGCCGCTACGGGGACGAGCGCCTCACCATCTACCGCAATGGCTGACCGGATCGCGGTGTGCCCGGGGACGTACGACCCGGTGACCGTTGGCCACCTTGACATCATCCAGCGGGCGGCCGAGGTGTTCGACCGGGTGGTGGTCGGCGTCGTCCGCGCGCCCCGGCACAAGCAGACGATGTTCCCGCTCGAGGAGCGGATCGCCTTCATCGAGGAGTCGGTCGAGGGCGACAACGTGACCGTCGAGGGGTTCGCCGACCTGGTGGTCGAGTTCGCCCGCTCGCACGGCGCGATCGCGATCGTCAAGGGATTGCGCGCCGTCTCGGACTTCGAGTGGGAGTTCCAGATGAACAATCTGAACCGCGGACTGGCCCCGGAGATCGAGACGATCTATCTGATGAGCTCCCCCAAGTACAGTTTCCTGTCATCCCGGGGCGTGCGTGAGATCGCCTCGTTCGGCGGTCCCGTGGCAGAGTACGTACCGGAGCAGGTCGCACGGCGGCTGGCAGAGATTCACGCGGCCGGTGACCACCCGTAGGAAGTGAGGAGACCCCGTTGGACGTACTGGTGCTGATCGACAAGCTGGACGAGATGGTGCAGAACGCGAAAAGCGTGCCCATGACCGACCAGGTGCGTATCGACCGTGAGGAGATCTGGGAGATCATCGACCAGATGCGTTCGACGATCCCCGAGGAGATCAAGCAGGCCAGGTGGATCGTCAAGGAGCGCCAGGAGATGCTGGCCGAGGCGAAGCGCGAGGCCGAGCGGCTGGTGAACGAGGCCCGCGACCAGGCAGAGCGTGAGGCGTCGCAGCAGGAGATCGTGAAGCTCGCCGAACGGCAGGCCCACGAGATCATGGAGCAGGCCCGCAGCAAGGAGCGGGAGACGCGGCTGGCCGCCGAGGACTATGCCGACGGCATCCTCGAGCACCTCGAAGTCAACCTGGGCAAGTTCCTGACCGCTGTCCAGCGCGGCCGGGAGCAGTTGGCTCAGGGATCGCAGGAGCGGACCGGCGGCGCGACCGCCGGCTACGACGTCACGACGTAGCGATGCTCGACCTTCGTGGCCTGCGTCTCGAGCCGGGCGTCGTTCGCCGGGAGCGAGTCGAGCTCACGCTCGACCCGTTCACCCTGGGCGGGCAGCGCTACGAGATCGTCCCGCCGATCCTGCCCGTGGAGGTGGAGCTGCAGCCGTCGACCAGCGGCCTGTACATGAAGCTGTCGTTCCACGCCGCGGTCGAGGGGCCGTGCATGCGTTGCCTCGAGCCCGCGCGGCTGGAGGTAGACGTTGTCGCTCGTGAGTACCACGAGCACGGCGCCGCCGTCGAGGGCGACGACGAGCTGACCAGCGAGTACCTGTCCACGGAGGAGCTGGACATCGAGCGCTGGGTGCGCGACGCGATCGCGCTTGAGCTCCCCGCACAGGTGCTGTGCGATCCGGACTGCGCTGGGCTCTGCCCGCACTGCGGCGAGCGGCTGCAGGCAGGCGTGCCGCACGACTGCGGCGAGCCGCAGACCGACAGCCGCTGGGATGCGCTGAAAGACCTGCTATAACCCACCGTTATGGCCGTCCCCAAGCGAAAGACCTCGAAGGCCCGCCGCGACAAGCGCCGTGCGACGCATCGCATCTCGGCGCCGGTGCTCTCGACCTGCCCTCACTGCCACAGCCCCGTTCGGCCGCACCACGTGTGCGAGAACTGCGGGCAGTACCGGGGCCGTGAGGTCGAGACGCTGACCGAGATCGCGCCGTAGCCCGAGGGGAAGGGCCGGCCGATGGCCGCCGCTGTGACCGTTGCCGTGGACGCCATGGGCGGCGACCGCGCGCCTTCGGAGATCGTTGCCGGGGCAGTTGACGCTGCCGCCGACGGCACCGCCGTCGCGCTGTGCGGTCCGCTGGCGCAGCTGGAGCAGGAGCTCGCGGCGCACGGCGGGGCGGAGAGCATCGAGCTGGTCGATGCTCCCGACGTCATCGACTTCCACGACGAGCCCGCCCAGGCCGTCCGCTCGAAGCCGGGCTCGTCCCTGGTCACCGCCTGCCGGTTGGTAAAGGAGGGTCGGGCCGGGGCGGCGCTGTCGGCCGGCTCGACGGGTGCCATGCTGGCGTCGTCGCTGCTGACGATCGGCCGCATCAAACGCGTCGTCCGGCCGGGCATCGCCGTCGTCCTGCCCGGCAAGTCGGGCCCGAACGTGCTGATCGACGCCGGGGCGAACGCCGAGACCAAAGCCGAGAACCTGCTGCAGTTCGCCGTCATGGGCTCCACCTTCGCCGAGCAGGTGCTGGGCATCTCCTCGCCCCGGGTGGGACTGCTCTCGATCGGCGAGGAGGCAACCAAGGGCAGCTCGCTGACGCTGGATGCGCATGCGCTGCTGGCGGCGGCGCCGATCGACTTCGCCGGCAACTGCGAGGGCCGCGACGCACTGCGCAGCGAGTTCCGGGTGATCGTCGCCGACGGCTTCTCGGGCAACGTGCTGCTGAAGGGCCTGGAGGGCGCCGGGCGGACGCTGTTCGAGGAGCTGCGCGAGGCGGCCGCGTCGTCGACCCGGGCGAAGCTGGGCGGGCTGCTGCTGCGGCCGGCGCTGCGCGAGGTGGCACACCGCCACGACCCGGACACGTACGGCGGCGCATACCTGCTGGGTGTCCGCGGCCTCTCGGTGATCGCACACGGCAGCTCGGGGCGGCGGGCGATCCGCAACGCGATCCTGTACGCTGCGCGCGGTGTCCAGTCAGGCGTGGTCGAGCGCATGGAACAGGGGCTCGCCGAGGCGGCCGGCTCGGCCGACTTGCAGGACACCGCTTCGCAACATACAGTCCCCGTCGTCGTTCAACCGGAGAATGGAGTGAGCCAGCAATGACTCGTGAGGAGGCGTTGGATCGCGTCAGGGGAATCCTGGTGGAACAGCTCGGCGTCGATCAGGATCAAGTGGTCGAGACTGCGTCCTTCCAGGGCGACCTCGATGCCGATTCGCTCGACCTCGTCGAGCTGATCATGGAGCTCGAGGATCAGTTCGACATGAAGATCTCCGACGAGGACGCGCAGAAGATCGAGACCGTCGGCCAGGCCGTCGACTACGTCACGTCCCACTCCTAGCCGTCACCGCGCGCTCCGCGCACTGATCGATGCGTTACCGCCGGGCCTCCGTGCGCAGGCCCTGACCCACTCCTCGTGGGTCGAGGATAGGGCGCGCTCCTACGAGCGCCTCGAGTTCCTCGGCGACAGCGTGCTCGGCGTCTCGATCGCCGCGCACCTGTTCGCCCGGTTCCCCGACCGTGCCGAGGGTGAGCTGGCGCGGATCCGGGCGCACGTCGTGTCCCGCGAGAGCTGTGCGGTGGTCGCCCGCAACCTGGGGCTCGACCGCGACCTCGCCGACCGCGGGCGCGAGCTGGGCGGCGACGCCGCGCTGGCCGCCGAGACCATCGCCGGATCGTCCAGCGTGATGGCCGAGGTGATCGAGGCCGTGATCGGCGCGTCGTACCTCGAGTTCGGCGCCGCGGAGGTGGTGCCGGCGATCGTGGAGGCGTTCGCCGAGCGGGTCGCGTACGCCGCCGACAAGCACGTCGACCACAAGACGGTGCTCCAGGAGGACCTTGCTCGTCGGGGGGCATCGGTAACGTATGAGTTGGTCGAGACGACCGGCCCTGACCACGACCGCCGCTATACGACCGCGGCGCTCGTCGAGGGGCGGGAGCTCGGCCGGGGATCGGGGCCGAGCAAGAAGGCGTCCGAGCAGGCAGCCGCCAAGGAGGCGCTGCGCGGAATGGCCGGCGGCAAGCCGCCGGGGTAGAGAGGAGACCGTCAGGCGATGCACCTGAAGACGTTGAGGATGCGCGGGTTCAAATCCTTCGCCCACGGCGTCGAGCTCACGTTCGAGCACGGCATCGCCGTGGTCGTGGGGCCCAACGGCAGCGGCAAGTCGAACATCGCCGACGCCCTCCAGTGGGCGATGGCGGTGCAGTCGCCGGCCCAGCTGCGCGCGCCCTCGGGTCTCGACGTGCTGTTCGGCGGCACCGACTCGCGCCCGCCGGCCGGCGTCTGCGAGGTCGAGCTGGTGCTGGACAACGAGTGCGCGACGCTGCCCATCGAGTTCGGCGAGGTCTCGATCATGCGCCGCCTGACCCGCGACGGCGACAGCGAGTACTTCATCAACCGCTCGCGCGTCCGCCGCCTGGACGTGCTGGAGCTGCTGTCCGACACCGGGCTGGGCCGCGAGATGCACTCGGTCATCGGCCAGGGCCGGGTCGAGGAGATCCTGCTGGCCAAGCCGCACGAGCGTCGCCGGTTCGTCGAGGAGGCGGCCGGCCTCGGCAAGTACCAGCGCCGCCGCTCGCGAGCCGAGTTGAAGCTGTCCCGCGTGGAGGGCGAGCTGGAGCGCGCCCGCGACCTCGAGCGCGAGGTGCGCGCACGGCTGCGCCCGTTGGCGATGCAGGCGACTGCCGCCGATCGTGCCGCCAAGCTGGGCGCCGAGATCGCGGTCGGTCGCATCTCGCTGCTCTCGTCGGAGCTGCTGGGCGAGCGCGAGCGCTCGACCGAGCTGCGCACGCGGCTGGGGACGCAGACGTCGTCTCGCGACACGATCTACGCCGAGGTCGCGAAGATCGGTGAGCGGCGGGCCGCCGCCGAGCGCGAACTGGCCGGCCTGGCCGGCGCGCAGGAGCGTGCAGCCCGTGCCTTCTACGCATTCGAGACGTCGCGCGAACGGCTGTCCGCGCAGCGCGCCCGCGCCAATCGCACCGTGGCCGAGCTGGAGCGCGCCGAGGCGCGGCGCCGGGTCGACGCCGAGGCCGACGGCCGCGAGGCAGAGCGGCTGGCCGCCGAGGCCGAGGCGGCGGACGTGGCGGCGCAGCAGCACGTGGCCGAGGTGGCGGCACTCGAGGCGTCGGACCAGGGCGGCCTTGGCGATGCGGCGGCCGCCGCGGAGGCAGCGCTGGCGGGGGCGCTCGACGCCCGCCGGGCACATGCCGAAGCCCAGGGCCAGGCGGCGAACCTGCGGCGGGATGTCGAGACGGGCATCGCCCGGCTGGCCGACCTGCGGTCGAGGCTGAGCGAGATGGCCGGCACATCCGACGGATCGCGCGGCGAGCTGGACACGGCCGAGGCCGAGGTGGCGGCGCTCGACACCCGGATCGCCGAGGCCGCCGACCAGCTGGCGGCGGCGACGGCCGAAGCCGCGGAGCACGAGCAGCGGGCCGAGGCGGCGCGCGAGGCCGACCGGGGAGCGCGCGAGGCATCCGCCGGCGCGGCGGAGCGGCTGGCAGCGCTGGCGGCGCGGCTGGAGACACTGGACGCCGCCATCGAGCGCGGGGACGGGCTGCCGCCGGCGGCGCGCGCGCTGCGCGACCGCGGGGCCAGGCTGCTGGTCACAGGGATCGAGGCGGCGCCCGGCTACGAGCGCGCGGTGGCCGCAGCGCTCGGGTGGCGCGCCGGTGCCGTGGTGACGGAACGGCTCGAGGATGCGCTGGACATGGTGCGCGACGCCAGCGGTGAGCTGGCGGTGGTCACCGGGCGCGCCGCTCGCGGCGAGGGTCGCGCCCCGGCGGGGGGGCGACCGCTGTCCGAGGTGGCGACGCTGCGCGACCCGTCGCTGGCCTGGGCGATCGAAGGCGTGTGGCTGGTGGACGATCTGGCCGCGGTCGACCAGGGCGTCGCCGTGACGGCCGACGGCGCAGGGATCGACGCCGACCGGGGCGAGCTATGGCGCGTCCCCGACGCCGGCGAGGCCGCATGGCTTTCGGCTCGCGCCGAGCGCGACCGGCTGACCGGCGAGCACGGCTCGCTGGAGCGGGCGTCGGCAGAGGCCGCCGAGCATGCGGCCGGTGCCGCGGGCGAGCTGGAGGCCGCGGTGCAGGCCGAGCTGGCGGCGCGGTCGCGGCTGCACGAGACCCGCGCCGCGGAGGCCGAGGTCGCCCAGTCCCGGCGCAGGACCGCGGACAGGCGCGACCGCCTGGCCGACGAGCTGGCGCGCAGCGACGCCGCCCGCGATCTGGCCGAGCGGGATCTGGAGACCGAGACAGCCCGGCTGGCGGAGCTGCAGGCGCTCTCCGCCGGGTACGAGGCGTCCTTGACCGAGCGCCGCGAGGCGGCGCAGGCGGCGGATGAGCGACACTCCTCCCTCGAGGCAGCGCGGCGCCAGCTGGCCGACGAGGCGGCCCGGCTGGGCGCGCGGATCGCCGCGGCCAACGAGCGGATCGAGCGGTTCACCCAAGAGGCCGAGCGGGCTCGCGCGGGCGCCGCGCGGGCGCTGGCGTCGGCTGAGCGCGCCCACACCGCGGCCGTGACCGCGGCCGCCGCGGTGCCGGCGATCCGGGCGATGATGGCCGAGTTGGAGGCCTGCCTGGGTGCTGCAGAGCGGCTGGCCGAGCCTGCGCGCAGCGGCATCCAGGAGATCGAGGCACGTGCGACGCAGCTGGCGACGGAGCTGCAGAGCTGCGCGACGGCGGAGGCGCACGCCCAGGCCCGGGCGCGGGAGGTGTCGTCCGCCGTGACCGAGGTCGAGGTGGCGCTGGCCCGCGGTGCCGAGCGCAGCGAAGAGCTGACCCGCCGCCGCGCCGAGCTGGCCGACCGCTTCGAGGTGGAGTGGGAGGAGCCTGCCGAGCCGCTGCTGCCCGACGAGTCCGCCGTGCTGGCGGCACGGCTGGAGCGGCTCGAGCGGCGCCGGGAGAGCCTGGGGGCCGTCAATCCGCTGGCCGCCGAGGAGTACGAGCAGGAGAAGGTTCGCGCCGACGATCTGACCGCGCAGTGCGACGACCTGGAGACCTCGCTGGCCGAGCTGCGCGGCCTGATCCGCGACCTGACGGCGACCATCGACGAGCGGTTCGCCGCCACCTTCGAGTCGGTTGCGCACCACTTCGCCGAGGTGATCGGCACGCTCTTCCCCGGCGGCAGCGGCCGGCTGCGCCTGACGGAGCGGGACGTCGTCTCGGCCGCGAAGCCCCCCGAGGAAGCCGACGACGGGGCCGAGGAAATCGTGGAGGAGCCGGATACCGATCAGGGCGTCGACCTCGAGGTGCGGCCGGCCGGCAAGCGCATCGAGTCGCTCTCGCTGCTCTCGGGTGGCGAGAAGTCGCTGACGGCGATCGCCTTCCTGTTCGCCTTGATGCTGACGAAGCCGTCGCCGTTCTACCTGCTGGACGAGGTCGAAGCCGCCCTCGTCGACGCGAACATCGACCGCTTCCTCGACCTGCTGCGCGCCTACCAGGACAAGGCGCAGTTCGTGGTGATCACGCATCAGCGCCGGACGATGGAGGTCGCCGACGTGCTGTACGGCGTGACGATGGCCGGCGACGGCGAGTCCAAGGTGCTCTCGCGGCGGATGCCGAGCGATCCGGCTCTGCACGAGGCTGCGCTCGAGACCGCCTGATCCGCCGTGGAGCTGCGCGGCGACCGCCTGATCCTGCGGACTCCGGCTGCCGCCGACGCCCGCCGGCTGTGGGAGATCCACTGCGAGCCGTCAGTCGAGCGCTGGTGGGGGCCGCATACGCTGGCCGAGGTCGAGCAGGAGGTCGCCGACGCGACCAAGCCGCCCACCGGCGACGACTCGGTGCCGTTCGTGATCGAGGTCGGCGGCGAGATCGCCGGGATGATCCAGTACGCCGAGCTGGGGGACGAGGACTTCCGCCACGCCGCCATCGACCTGTTCCTGAGCGAGGGCTTCCAGGGCCGCGGCTTGGGCCGTGAGTCGATCGAGGTGCTGGTGCGGCACCTGACGGCGGACCTCGGCCACCACCGGCTGGTGATCGACCCGGCGGTCGCCAACGAGCGTGCCGTGCGCTGCTACGAGGCGGTCGGATTCCGGCCGGTCGGCGTGATGCGCCGCTACCAGCGGATGGCCGACGGCAACTGGGCGGACGGGCTGCTGATGGAGTTCGTGCTGGACTGACCGGGCAGGGAAGCCCCGGCGCCTGACGAATCCCGTCGCTCGATGTCCCAGGCGGAGGTGCTCGATGCCCGGCGCGAGGCCCGGGACGAGGCGACGGTGTTCGTCGGCGTCGCGCTGGCGCTGCTGGTCTGCCTTGCGCTGATGAGCATCCGCGGTGGATGGGAGCTGCTCGGCATCGGCGGCTGGGTGTGGCTGATCCTGTGCATCCCCGAGGCCGTGCTGCTGGCCGCCTTCTACATGTCGCCGCTGGACGCCGAGGCGCGTCAGACGCGCCGCGGCGTGGAGTGGCTGATCGCGCTGGTCGTTGCGGGCAACCTGGCCAACCTGGTGCTGCTCCTGGGTGCACTGCTGACCGAGGAAAGCGCCGATTTGTCGGCGGCGCAGCTGCTCGCCAGCGGCGCAGTTGTCTGGCTGACGAACGTGATCGTGTTCGGCCTCTGCTACTGGTGGTATGACGCCGGCGGGCCGGTGCGGCGCGCGGTGCACGGCCGCCAGCATCCCGACTTCCAGTTCCCGCAGGACGACAACAAGCAGACGGCGGCACCCGGCTGGTACCCACGGCTGGAGGACTACGTCTACGTCGCGCTGACCAACGGCATCGCGTTCAGCCCGACCGACGCGATGCCGCTGACCCGTATGGCGAAGGCGCTGATGGCGCTTGATTCGACGATCTCGGTGGCCGCGGTGCTGCTGGTCGCCGCTCGCGCTGTCAACGTCCTGGGGTCGTAGACAGCCACGCCCAGAGCTCGTCGTCGAGCTCCAGCGTGCCGCGGGACAGCGCCCGCCGCGCCGTCTCCGCGCCGGCGTCGCCCGGGAAGCGGCGGCCCTCGAGTGCGTGCCGCATCGCCTCGGCGGGCTGCGAGCGCGGCCGGGCAAGCAGCACGCACGCGGCGTGGCCGTCGACCGGGGCCAGCGCCGCCGCCAGCAGCTCGACGACGAGCGACAGCGCGAACCCCTTGTGCGCCAGCTCGCCGCCGAACGGCGCGATGCCCGCGCGGTTCGCGATCACCTCGGAGGGGTCCTGCTCGGCTGACCCGTCCGGCCGGACGGCGGCACCCGTTGCCAGCCGCTCGCCGGCCGCGGCGGCGCGCAGCACCTCGCCGTAGGTGACGCGGCCCATCGAGACGTCGACCACCGTCGGCGGCCCGCCCGGCAGTGCCAGGCAGAAGGGGTTGGTCCCGAGCAGCGGCGGTCCGCCCGTCGGATGCACGATCCGCGGGGTCGAGTTCGCCCAGACCAGCGCCACCAGGCCGCTGCGGGCGGCCCGTTCGGCGTACCAGCCGAGCCGGCCGGTCGGGAAGCAGCCGCCGACCGCCACCAGGCGGGCGCCCTCGGGCGGGCGCTCGAGCTCCGCGTCCAGCGCGCCGGCCAGCGCCAGGTAGCCGAGGGAGCCGGCGGCGTCATAGCGGGCGATGCCCTCGGCCCGCTCGACCAGCACCGGTGCGGCGGAGGGGCGGAGGTCGGCGAACCCGGCGAGCCAGCGCATTCGGCCGACGCCGTGGGTGGCGGCGCCGCGCAGCTCGGCGTCCAGGAAGTGGTCGGCAAGCAGCGCGGCCGCGGGCTGGTCGAAGCCGAGCGATCCGGCCAGCCGCTCCAGCGCCGCGCGGACGGTGTCGACGGCGACCTGCACGGGCCCACTCTACGATGTGCCGGATGTCGAGGTCGTGGCAGCAGATGTTCAACACGGGCACCGAGCAGGTGGCGGTCGCCGACGACCCCGAGGAGAGCCGCGGCGGCCTGTTCCGGCGGATGCGCGACAGCCTGTCGAAGAGCCGGCGGGCGATGACGCAGCAGCTGCAGGCCGTGATGCTCGACCCGGCCGATCCCGAGGTCTGGGAGCGGCTGGAGGAGGCGCTGATCATGGCCGACTGCGGGGTGCCGGCGACCGTCGAGGTGATCGAGCGGCTGGAGGCCGAGTCCGACGCCGGCGGCCTGACCACCGGCGAAGAGCTGCGCACTCGGCTGGCCGAGATCGTCGCCGAGCTGATGACCCCGCCCGGCGATCCCCGGATCGACGTCAGCCACCGGCCGTCGGTGGTGCTGATGACCGGCGTCAACGGCACCGGCAAGACGACGTCGATCGGCAAGATCGCGCATCACCTCCGCGAGGCAGACATGACCGTCGTGATCGGCGCCGCCGACACGTTCCGGGCCGCCGCCGGCGAGCAGCTGGAAACGTGGGCCGACCGCTCCGGGGCGGACTTCATCTCGTCGCAGTCGGGCGCCGACCCGGCCGCCGTGGCGTACGACTCGGTGGCCGCGGCGGAATCGCGCGGCCGCGATGTCGTCATCGTCGACACCGCCGGCCGGCTGCACACGCAGGATCACCTGATGGACGAGCTGCGCAAGATCCACCGCGTGATCGGCCAGCGCCTGGCCGGTGCGCCGCACGAGGTGCTGCTGACGATCGACGCGACCACCGGGCAGAACGGCCTGCAGCAGGCGCGGCTGTTCGCGGAGGCGGTCGAGGTGACCGGGATCGTGCTGACCAAGCTGGACGGCACGGCCAAGGGCGGCATCGCGCTCGCCATCGCGCACGAGCTCGGCGTGCCGGTCAAGCTGATCGGCATCGGCGAAGGGCTGGAGGACCTGCGGCCGTTCGACCCCGTCGAGTTCGGCCACGCCCTGTTCGACGCCGACGCCTAGGGAACGTCTGGCCGAGCGGCCGGCGCGACTACGCTTCCCGCTCATGTTCGATTCCCTGTCAGATCGCCTGAACGGCACCCTCGACGGCCTCCGCGGCAAGGGGAAGCTGAGCGAGGACGACATCAACAAGGCGATGCGCGAGATCCGCCTCGCGCTGCTCGAGGCCGACGTCAACTTCGCGGTCGTTCGCGACTTCGTGGCCAAGGTCAAGGAGCGGGCGATGGGTGCGGAAGTGCTTGACAGCCTGACGCCCGGCCAGCAGGTCGTGAAGATCGTGCACGAGGAGCTGACGTCGCTGATGGGCACGTCCGGCGCGAAGCTCTCGTTCGCCAACAAGCCGCCGACGGTGATCCTGCTCGCCGGCCTTCAAGGCTCGGGCAAGACGACGGCCGCCGGCAAGCTGGCGCGGCTGCTGGCCAAGCAGAAGAAGACGCCGGCCCTGGTGGCCGCGGACGTCTACCGGCCGGCCGCGATCCAGCAGCTGCAGACGCTCGGCAAGTCCCTCCAGGTGCCGGTCTTCGAGCGAGGCACCGCCGACCCTGTGGAGACGGCGGCGTGGGGGATCGAGCAGGCCAAGGCGCAGGGCCGCGACGTCGTCATCGTCGACACCGCCGGCCGGCTGTCGATCGACCAGGAGATGATGGACGAGCTGGTGCGGATCAAGCAGAAGGTCAAGCCGCACGACGTGGTGCTGGTGCTCGACTCGATGACCGGCCAGGACGCGGTCGCCACGGCGGAGGCGTTCCGCGAGGCCGTGGACTACGACGGCGTGATCCTGACCAAGCTCGACGGCGACGCCCGCGGCGGCGCCGCGCTGGCGGTGCGCGCGGTCACCGGCAAGCCGATCCTCTACACGTCGGTCGGCGAGAAGCTCGACCAGCTCGAGGAGTTCCACCCGGAGCGGATGGCGTCGCGGATCCTCGGCATGGGCGATGTGATGTCGCTGATCGAGCGCGCCCAGGAGGAGTTCGACGAGAAGCAGGCGGCCGACATGGAGGCACAGCTGCGGCGGGGCGAGTTCACGCTCGAGGACTTCCTCGACCAGCTGCGGATGGTGCGCAAGATGACCCGCGGCCAGGGCATGGCCGGTCTGCTGGGGATGCTGCCGGGCGTCGGCCGCCAGATCAAGAATATGAAGGTCGACGAGCGGCAGGTCGATCGGGTGGAGGCCATCATCCTGTCGATGACGCCGTATGAGCGGCGCAACCCGAAGCTGATCGACGGCAGCCGCCGCCGCCGCATCGCCGCGGGGTCGGGCACCAACGTCCAGACCGTCAATCAGCTGCTCGGCCAGTTCAAGCAGATGCAGAAGATGATGAAGCAGGTCGGGAAGGGCAAGATGCCCCAGTTCCCGGGCATGCCGCGCCGCTGACGCCGCCCCGGGTAGACTGCGTGGTTGTCCTGATGGTTACGTCGGAGGTTGTTCCCCAGTGGTGAAGATCCGCCTCGCGCGGCACGGCTCGCACAAGAACCCGATCTACCGGGTCGTCGTGGCCGACTCGCGCAACCCACGTGACGGCCGCACGCTGGAGACGATCGGCCGCTACAACCCGCAGCTCGAGCCCTCGCTGATCGAGATCGACACCGATCGCGCACGGGCATGGATCGCGCAGGGCGCCCAGCCCACGCCGACCGTCAAGAAGCTGCTCAAAGTCGCCGGCGTTTAGCCTCTGCCGATGGAGGAGCTGCTCGAATACCTCGCGCGCCAGCTGGTGGACTCACCGGACGAGGTGCGCGTCGAGCGATCCGAGCGGGACACCGGCGAGGTGCTGCTGGAGCTGCACGTCGCCGAGGCCGACCGCGGCAAGGTGATCGGCAAGGGCGGGCGGATCGCCCGATCGCTGCGGACGGTGGTGAAGGCATCCGCGGTGCGCACGGGCCGCCGGGTGCATGTCGAGATCGCAGCCTGACCGCGGCTGGCGACCCGACCGGATCGAGGTCGGGAGGATCGGCAGGCCGCACGGCCTGGACGGCTCGGTCACGCTGACCGGCCACGGCGGCACGGTGCCGATGGCGCTGGGCACCGAGGTCGCGGTGGGCGGCCGCCCGGCGACGATCGTCGGCCGCAAGGGCACCGACGAGCGGCCCATCATCCGCTTCGACATCGCCGCCAGCCGCGAGCAGGCACAGGAGCTTCGCGGCCAGCCCGTGACCGTTCCGGTCGCCGCGCTGCCCGAGCCGGACGAGGATGAGTTCTTCCACGTCGACCTGATCGGCTGCGCTGTGTGGTGCGGCGGGCGCCGCGTGGGCGCGGTGCGGTCGGTGCACACGTATCCGGCGAACGACGTGCTGGAGCTGGAGTCGGGCGAGATGATCCCGTTCGTGGACGACGCCGTGGAGGCGGTCGACGTCGCCGGGCGGCGGATCGGCCTGCGGGAGGGCGTGCTGTGAGCCTGGAGGTCGACGTCTTCACGCTGTTCCCGGGCTACCTGGACTGGCTGCGCGAGTCGCGTCCCCTCCGCAACGTCCTGGAGTCCGGCGAGCTGGCGCTGCGCGCGGTCGACATGCGCGCCTTCGGGCTGGGCGTGCACCGGCAGGTGGACGACTCGCCCTACGGCGGCGGCGCCGGCATGGTGATGCGCGTGGACGTGGTCTGCGACGCGCTCGAGGCGACCTACGGCATGGGCATCGACGAGCTGCGCGGCGAGCGGCGGATCGTGCTGCTGGCGCCGGTCGGCCGCCAGCTGACCGACGCCGTGGCAGCCGACCTGGCCGGGTGCGGGCGGCTGACCCTGCTCTGCGGCCGCTACGAGGGGTTCGACCAGCGGGTGCACGACCACGTCGCGACCGACGAGCTGTCGATCGGGCCCTACGTGCTGTCAGGCGGCGAACCGGCGGCGATGGTGGTTGTCGACGCCGTGGTGCGCAAGCTGCCCGGCGCGCTGGGCAAGGAGGAGAGCCATCTCGTCGAATCGTTCTCGCCGGCCCTGGACGGCGGCCTGGAGTATCCGCACTACACGAGGCCCGCGTCCTACCGCGGCTGGGACGTGCCCGGCGTGCTGCTCTCGGGCCATCATGCGGAGGTTGAACGGTGGCGCGCGGCCGAATCGCAATCGGCTACCATGCAGCGGCTTCGAAAGGGAGAGAACGAGCCGTGAACGTGATTCAGGACATCGAGGACCGCCAGCGCCGCGAGGTGCCGAAGTTCAAGGCGGGCGACACCGTCAAGGTGCACTTCAAGGTCATCGAGGGCACCCGCTCGCGCGTCCAGGTGTTCGAGGGGATCTGCATCAAGCGGCAGGGCGCCGGCGTCCGTGAGACGTTCACCGTCCGCAAGAAGTCGTTCAACGAGGTGTTCGTCGAGCGCACCTTCCCGGTGCACTCGCCGCGCATCGAGAAAATCGAGGTGGGCGCCATCGGCGACGTCCATCGCGCGAAGCTCTACTACCTCCGCGACAAGGTCGGCAAGGCCGCCCGCGTCCGCGAGAAATCCCGCTAACGGACGAGCCGCCCACGCACGAGGCTGCGCCTCCGCCGGCGCAGGCCGAGCCGGATCCGCCGGCGGCCGCCGAGGCACCCCCGGCAGCGCCCGCTGTTGACCAGGAGGATCCGAGCCGCCGGAGGCTGAATCCGGTCGTCGAGCTGGTGCTGATCGTGGCGGCGGCGTTCGCGCTGTGGTACGTGATCGACGGCTGGGTGGTCAAGCCCTACCGGATTCCCTCGGCCTCGATGGAGCCGACGCTGCAGCAGGGCGACCGGGTGCTGGTGTCGCGGTTCATCTACCGCTTCCACGCACCGCACCGCGGCGACGTGATCGTGTTCCATCCGCCCGGCGTCGGCCCGAATGCGGTGCGGGGCTCCCGGACGGAGGCGTCGGTCTACTTCATCAAGCGCGTGATCGGGCTGCCCGGCGAGACGGTCCAGGGCCGCGACGGGCAGGTGCAGATCTGCAAGGCCCCGAACGTCGGCTGCTCGTTCCTGCACGAGCCGTACCTGGCGCAGAAGCACGTGGTCGGCGACTTCGGGCCGATCACGATCCCCGAGGGCAGCTACTTCGTGATGGGCGACAACCGGGCCGACTCGGACGACAGCCGGGACTGGGGCACGCTGCCCCGCCACAACATCATCGGCGAGGCGTTCGCCACGTACTGGCCGCTCGACCGCGTGCGGACGCTCTGACCCTGCAACAACGGGTCAGACCCCTTTGTTGCATGTCGGCACACAGACGGTCAAACCCCATCCGCCAAACTCTCTACTCTAGGGAGATGGACGCCCGACTCCGCCGCCTGCTCCGCCACGACCGCAAGCTGGGCGTCAGGCGGGTGGCGGGCGCCGACGAGGCGGGGCGCGGCTGCCTGGCCGGGCCGCTGGTGGCGGCCGCCGTCTGCCTGGACATGGAGCGGGTGGACACCAAGCGGCTGGCCGGCCTGGACGACTCGAAGAAGGTGCCGCCACCGCTGCGCGACGAGCTGGCGGCGGCGATCTGCGCGACCGCGGCCGCCGTCTCGGTGATCATCGTGCCGGCCGACCAGATCGACCGCCGCGGCCTGCACCGCTCCAACCTGCATGCGCTGGCGCGGGCGCTGGAGACGCTGGAGCCGGTGCCCGAGGTCGCGCTGACCGACGGCTTCTCGCTGCCCGTCTGCGGGCTCGAGCACCAGCGGGTGATTGGCGGCGACCGCACGTCGGCCGCAGTGGCCGCGGCCTCGATCATCGCCAAGACCACACGCGACCGGTTCATGCACGACCAGGCGCAGAGCTACCCGGACTACGGGTTCGAGCACCACGTCGGCTACATCACGCCCGACCACTCGGACGCGGTGCGCCGGCTCGGCGTGACGCCGCTGCACCGCCGCTCCTTCCAGGCGATGGCCTATGTCGGCCTACTCGATTAGCCCCGCCCGCTACGGGCGGCTGGCCGAGACCGTGGCCGCCTGGCGGCTGCGGCTGGCCGGCTACCGGGTGGTCGGCCGCAACGTCCGGGTCGCCGGCCGCGAGGTCGACCTGGTCGCCCGCCGCGGCGGGCTGCTGGTGGTGTGCGAGGTCAAGGCGCGGCGGACGACGCTCTACGGCACGCCGCTGGAGGCGGTGCGCCTCGACCAGCAGCGGCGGCTGCGCGAGGCGGCCGAGGTGCTGATGGTGTGCGACCCCTCGGTGGACGAGGTGCGGTTCGACGTGATCGCGGTGACCGGGACGTCCGTCCGTCACGTCCGCGACGCCTTTTGATTGACACAACCGCGACCGCCCGTCACCCACCCGCGCGCATCTGATCCGTACGGTGGGGCCCATGATCGCCCGCGCCGTCAGCTTCTGGCTCGCCGGCCTGGAGGCCCGTCGCATCGATGTCGAGGCCAAGGCCGGCCGGGGCCTGCCCAAGTTCACCGTGGTCGGCCTGCCCGACCGCGCCGTCCAGGAGGCGCGGGAGCGCGTCCGAAGCGCGCTCGGCTCGAGCGGCTTCTCGTTCCCGGCCGGCGGACTGGTGGTCAACCTGGCGCCGGCCAAGGAGCGCAAGGAGGGCTCGGGGTTCGACCTGGCGATCGCACTGGCGGTGCTGACCACGGCCGGCCACCTGCGGTCGCCTGACCGGCTGCGCCGGGTGGGAGCGGCCGCCGAGCTGGGGCTCGACGGCCGGCTGCGGCCGGTGCACGGCGTGCTGGCCATGATGGAGGCGGCCGGCCGGCTGGGACTGGACGGCATGCTGGTCGCGCCCGAGAACGCCGCCGAGGCGGCGCTCGCCGGCACGGTCGCCGTGTTGGCGCCGACTCATCTCAACGAGGCCGTGGCCGTGCTGGCCGGCACCGCGCCGGTGCCCGCGCTGCCCGCGCCGGCATCCGCCGGCGGCGACGCCGTGCATCCCGACATGGCAGATGTGCGCGGCCAGCTACGCGCCCGGCGGGCGGTCGAGATCGCGGCGGCCGGCGGGCACAACCTGCTGATGGTCGGGCCTCCGGGCAGCGGCAAGACGATGCTGGCCCGCCGCCTGCCGGGCCTGCTGCCGGCGCCCACCCCGGGCGAGGCGCTGGAGATCACGCGGATCGCCTCAGCCGCCGGCGAGCTGGCCGCCGACGCCGGATTGCTCGGCCGGCCCTTCCGGGCGCCGCACCACAGCGCCTCGGTGGCGGCGCTGGTTGGCAACGCGCGGCTGCGGCCCGGCGAGGTGACGATGGCCCACCGCGGCGTGCTGTTCCTCGACGAGCTGCCGGAGTTCAACCGCCAGTCGCTTGAGGCGCTGCGGATGCCGCTGGAGGACGGCGAGGTGCGGATCTCGCGGGCGGCGGGCTCGGTGCTGCTGCCGGCGCGGTTCCAGCTGATCGCCGCCATGAACCCCTGCCCGTGTGGCCTGTACGGCGATCCCGACCGGGAGTGCGGATGCGCGCCGCAGCGTCTGGCGGCGTACCGGGCGCGTATCAGCGGTCCGTTGCTCGACCGCTTCGATTTGCAGGTCGACGTGCCGCGGGTGGAGGCCCACGGCGCCGGCGGCGAGCCGACCACGGCGGTCGCGCTGCGCGTTGGGCTGGCCCGCCAGCTGCTGGCCGAGCGGCGGCCGGCGCTCGGCGACGAGGCGGAGGCGCTGCTCCGCCAGGCCGCCGACCGGCGGTTCCTGAGCGGCCGCGGCGTCGACCGCGCGCAGCGGGTGGCCCAGACGATCGCCGCCCTGTCGGGCGAGACGGAGGTCGCCCCCGACCACCTGGCAGAGGCGCTGTCTTACCGCGCCGGGAGCCTCGGGTGACGGTGCTCTGCCGGCGTCGGCCGGGGTATCCGGGCCGGCTGCTCGAGCTCCACGACCCACCGGCCGAACTGCACCTGTGCGGCGAGCACCTCGAGCTGCTGGCCTGGGAGCGCCCGGTGGTCGCGATCGTCGGCTCACGGAGGGCCGGCGACGCGGGGCTGGGCATGGCGCGCCAGCTCGCGCGCGGGGCGGCGGCCGCCGGCGCGCTGGTCGTGAGCGGCCTGGCGCTGGGCGTCGACGCCGCCGCGCATGAGGGTGCGCTGGCCGCGGGTGCCCCGACCCTGGCGGTGCTGGGCTGCGGCCCCGACGTCGCCTACCCGCGCACCAACCGCGGCCTGTACGCGCGGATCCTGGCGGCGGGGCTGATCGTCTCGGAGTACCCGCCCGGCACCGAGCCCGCGCCATGGCGCTTCCCCGCCCGCAACCGGCTGATTGCCGCGCTGGCCGACGCCGTGGTGGTGGTCGAGGCGAAGGTGCGAAGTGGTGCGCTGATCACCGCCGACCACGCGCTCGACCTGGGGCGCGACGTGCTGGCGGTGCCGGGCTGGCCGGCGTTCAGCGGCGCGGGCGGCACTAACGCGCTGCTCAAGGCCGGCGCGGGACTGATCGAGAGCGTCGAGGATCTCAACGGCTGGCTCGGCCTCGAGGCTCCGGCCCCCGGGTCGGCGGACGGCGATCCGGTGCTGGCTGCGCTGCGCGACCAGCCGGGCTATCCGGACGAGCTGTCGGCCCGGCTGCGGCTGTCGCCGGCCGAGCTGTCGGCCGCTCTCGCCCGGCTCGAGCTGGGCGGAGAGATCTGCCGTGACGGCCACGGCCGGTGGATGCCGGGATCGGCGGCGCGGGCGCGGTAGGGTTGCGCCCATGGCAGAGCGGTGGGCGACCTGGGACTGCTACGGCACCCTGATCGACTGGAACGACGGCATCGGCACCGTGCTGGGCGAGCTGTTCGGCGAGTCCGAGCGGGCGAGGCTGCTCGACCGCTACCACGAGGTCGAGCCGGAGGTGCAGGCCGAGCGGTACCGCACCTACCGCGAGGTGCTCGATCTGGTGACGGCGCGGCTGGCGGCCGAGGAGGGGAGGGAGCTGGCAGGCGATGAGCGGACGATGATGTCCGAGTCGCTCGGCGACTGGCCGGCGTTCCCCGAGGTGCCCGGCAAGCTGCAGAACCTGGTCGACCGCGGATGGAACCTAGTCATCCTCTCGAACTGCGACCGCGACCTGCTGGCCCAGTCGCTGCCCCGGCTGGGCGCGCCGTTCGAACGGGTGATCGTCGCCGAGGATGTGCGCTCGTACAAGCCCGCGCATGGTCACTGGGACGCGTTCTTCTCGCAGACCGGTGCGCCCCGCGACCGCTACGTGCACGTCGCTCAGAGCCAGTTCCACGACATCGTCGTCGCGGAGGGGCTTGGCCTGCCCAGCGTCTGGATCAACCGGCTGGGCGAGACGGCGGAGGCCCGGCCGACCCGCGAGCTGCCGGATCTGAACGCGCTGCCCGACGTGCTCGACGAGCTGGTCGCGCCGTGACGGCGGCACGGGTCGTTCGCGTGCCCTGCGCCTGGGGCGAGGGCGGCGGGCCGATGAGG
>DATLLN010000125.1:0-2223 GCA_035537835.1 Gaiellales bacterium | reverse complement strand
CACGGGGGTGGTGCGCGAGGGGGCCCGGCTCGACGAAGCGCGGGACGAGCTGGCGCGCGCGGCGCGCTAGACGGGGCTTAGCCCCCGACGAGCCCGCCGATCAGTCGTGCCTCGAGCCGGTGCAGTTGCAGCAGCGCGACGAGGCCTGCGCCGAGCTGGCGCGGATCACCGGCGAGGCGGCCACACTCGAGGTCGACCGCCGCGATCGGACGGCCGTCCGCTTCGGCCACCACGACGGGACCGGGCAGCTCCGGGAACGGTCGGTCGTCCGGATCCGAGGCCAGACGGATGGTGGGGGTCGAGTCCATTCCCGCGATGTTGGACGACAAACGCCCCGGCGAGTGTGAGCCCGGGTACAGACGCGCCCGAGGAGCGCCCGGCCCTTCCGTCCGATCGCGACGCCTTCTCAGCCGAGCCATCCCGCCTATTGAGGGGCGCTGCGGCCCGGGGTTAAGTCGAAGGCCCCCCAACTCCCCTCGAAGGAGGAATCGTGCTTCGACTGATCCGACTGATCGGCGGCCTCGCCGCCGTGGCGGCCCTCGCGCTGAGCGGAACCGCGGTCGCCGGAAACGGCGGGTATCAAGGTGGCTATCAGGGCGGCTGCGACAACTACCGACCCTGGTCCAACTGGGGTCACGGCTGGTATGGCAACGACGGTGACGGCCGCTACTGGAACGGCTGGAATGACGGGAACGGCTACTTCGACGGCCGGTCCTACGACCGCGGCTGCGACGCCGGCGGAGCCGCAGTGCGCGGCAAGGGCAAGGTCGACCGGGTGATGGTCGCCGTGAAGCGGCTGCGCCCCGGGTCGAGTTGCCAGCACCTGACTCGCTCCGGTCGCCTGTCGCGGCCCGGCAGCTGCGCGCCGACTCACTGGCTGCGGGCGCAGGGGACCTCGTCCTGGCACTACCGAATCCGCAAGGCGCTGCCCGCCGGCCACTACCGGCTGCACCGCCAGGCGATCGACGCCGCGGGCAACCGCGAGCGCCAGCGGATGCTCCACCTGTGGATCCGGTAGCGGCGGCGTAGACGAGCTATCGGTGGAGGCTGGGCCGGGTGCCGACCTGGCCCAGCCTTCGTGTTCAGCTAGAGGTCGCCGCCGCCGAGCCGGTCCTGGACGGCGCGGACCTTGTCGTCGAGCGTCTGACCCGGCCGGTCGCGACGCTCGTCCAGCTTGAGCACCGTGTATACGCGCGGCACGCCCTGCTCGAACGGCACCGAGTGGAGCTCCTCGACCACCGCGAGGATGTCCGCGGTCGTGCCCTCGAGCGACGTCCCCATGGCGTGCATCTGGAAGCGCACCCGGTCCTGGCGCCGGAGGCGCCGCTGGATCTCGGCGACGTATTCGCTCGCGCTCACGTCGGCCCGGCCGAGGGCTAGCACTGTGAGGTCGGCGGTCGCCACCGATCGAAGTATCCCGCTACGGCACGTATCGATCGAAGAAGGCGATCACCTGGTTCGCGTACTCGGCCGTGAACTGGTGGACGGCCAGGATCAGGAGCGACTCGCTGTCGATCTCGTTGCGCTGTGGCGCCACCGCCCCGGGCATGTTGGCGCCGAGCGCCTTGGCGGCGGCGTCCTGGACGTCCGGATCGATCCGCTTGCCCTGCCCGTCCCAGACGCCCGTGGCCACCAGCGAGAAGAAGATCTGGTTCGCCTTCTGCTGGTCGATGCCGGGGATGCGCTGGTACTGCGCCGTGTTGAGGTTGCGCTCCTGGGAGACGTAGATCTCACTCGGGGTGCCGGCGTTGTGGGCGCGCAGGTAGCTCCCGACGACGCCGTTCGGCGCGACTGTGAAGTCGTTCTTCGAGGTCGAGAAGACCGTCGGCACGGTGAGCTGCCCGCCGGGCTCGTACGGGTCGGCCGTGCGGCCGTGGCTGGCCCAGATCGCCTTCACCGGGTACGCGGCGTTCTTCCACGACTGGCCCCAGAGCGTGACGAAGCGTGCGCCGTTCGACATGCCGATGCCGACCAGCGGCGTGTTCGCCTCGACCGGGGTCGTCGCGACGATGTGGGCCTGGAGCCGCGCCAGGCGGGCAAGGTCGGGGTTGGTGGTCAGCGACGGGTCGGCCGCGTTCCAGCGCCGATTGCCCGTACGCTCGGTCGAGGACGTCGAGACGAACCCGTAGCCGCGCGCGACCAGCCGGTTCAGCACGTCGGTCGTCTCGACCTTCTCCGCGAACCTCGCGCTGCCGCCCGTCCCGTGGAACAGGTAGACCATCC
>DATLLN010000124.1:0-8874 GCA_035537835.1 Gaiellales bacterium | reverse complement strand
TCGATGCGTGCTGCGGCGGAGCGGACGGCCGCCGCCAACGGTGCTCGGGTGACCGCCGTGACGCCGCTGGCCGACGGCGCGCTGCCCATCGGCGTCGAGGTGACGGTCGACGCAGTCGCCACCGGCGACGTTCCCGGCGCGGGGCGGAGGTCGAACGCCGTCAGCTCGACGTCCCGGGCCGGCGTCACGTTCAGCGCGGTGCTGCCCGGCGCGGGGTTCCGGCCGGTCGATCTGCACGGGCTGACGGGACGGGCGGCGATCGTGGCCGCCGCGGCCGCCCAGATCGGCTGGCCCTACGTGTGGGGCGGCGAGAGCCGTGCGGAGGGCGGCTTCGACTGCTCGGGGCTGGTCGGCTACGCCTACCGGGCCGCCGGCATCCCGTTGCCCGGCAGGCCGACGGCCGCCACGCTGTGGTCGATGGCGCAGCCCGCGCCGCCCGGCGCACTGGCGCCCGGCGATCTCGTGTTCAAGGGCACCGGCTCGGGTGCGCCGTACCACGTCGGGATCTTCGCCGGCGGCGGCGCGGTGATCGTGGCGCCGCACTCCGGCGCGCGCGTCCGCTTCGAGCCGCTGGCGGCAGGTGGGTGGGACGGCTTCGGCAGCCTGGCAGCCGTCGGACCGGCGCCCGCTGCCGCGGTTCCTGATGCCGCGCTGGAGGCCGCCCGCGAGTTCGACGTGCCCGCGCACGTGATCGCCTCGGAAGTGCGCCTCGGGTTGATGCCGGACGTGCGGGCAGCTGCCCGCACCCTGGCCGCTGCCATGACCGCTCACCCGGCGAGCCTCGAAGCGGCTGTGGCCGCGCAGCTCGGCGGCGCCTCGGCGGCCGCGCTGGTGCTGCGTGACGGGTCAGGCCCGGAGTTGGGCGATGGCTTCGCGGCTGAGGTGCGGCTGCTGCCGCGCACCACTGCGGATGCGACCGGCGACGGCGCGCTGTTCCGCTCGCCGGTGCCGGGCGCTCCGCCGGCCCAGGTGCGGGGAGGCGCCTCCCTGGGTTCGCGCCTGGGAGACGCCGGCGGTGCGATCGCCGAGGGCACCGAGCGGGCGCTCGCCCAGGTGGCCGAACGGGGTAGCCACGTCGCACCGCAGGCCTTCGCCGCCGTGCGCAACGCCGGCCGGTTGGGGCTGACCGCGGCATCGCTGATCCCGGGCGACACCGGCGATCTGGCCGGCATGGCCGGCTCGGCGTGGGATGCGGCCGAGGCGGGCGTCGACGCTGTGCAGCTGTGGGGCACCGACGGCCTGGCGCTGAGCGGCTTCGGGCTGCTGGCGGCGCGGATCAGCTTGCTGGGCAACGCCTTCGCTGCAGTCACGTACGGCTGGCAGGCGTACACCGCCCGCCGCAGGCGCGAC
This sequence comes from Gaiellales bacterium, assembly GCA_035537835.1. GTDB lineage: Bacteria > Actinomycetota > Thermoleophilia > Gaiellales > JAICJC01 > DATLLN01. Next base: position 7,524 of record DATLLN010000124.1, on the reverse strand, counting down.
CGCATCGGCTACGGGCTGCAGTCCGCGGGGTCGGGGCTGATGGCGGCCGGCATGGTGGTCGGCGTGGTGGTGGGCACCGCGATCCCGCCAGTGGGGCTGGCGCTGATCGCCGTGGGGGCGGGCATCGTCGTTGCCGGGTACCTGTACCGCCACCCGGGCTGGGTGACGACGGTGGCCGGGGTCGGTGGCCGCGCACTCGACCTCGCCTGGCGGGTCGAGACGGCGCCCGTTCGGGCGGCCGTGTCCGCCGGCGGCTCGGTGGCGGACACGGCCAGGTCGGTGATCTCGTCGATCCCTACGCCGTGGTGAGCGGCGCGACGACCTCGGTCAGCGCACCGGTGTCCACGTCGTAGACGTAGCCGGACACGGTGATGGCTGGATCGAGGTGCGGGTTCGAGCGGATCCGCTCGACGTCCTCACGCAGGTTCGCGTTCAGGTCGGGGAACGGCAGGAAGTCGATGTCCGACGCGTCCGTCCCTCGCTCGTCCGCCAGCTTGGAATGGAGATCCTCGTTCTTGAAGGTCAGCATCCCGCAGTCGGTGTGCTGGATGACGACCACCTCGCGCGTGCCGAGCAGCGAGGTCGAGATGATCAGCGACCGGATCGCGTCGTCCGAGACGCGTCCGCCGGCGTTGCGGATGACGTGGGCGTCACCGATCTCGAGGCCGAGTGCCTTGGCCGGATCGATCCGCGCATCCATGCACGTCACGACAACGACGCCGCGGGCGGGCGGCATCGGCTTGCCACCCTCATCGAATCCCTCTGAGAAAGATCGGTTCGCTGCCAGGAGCTCGTCGACTGCTGCCATTGTCCACCTCCATTGTCGGGATCCAGAGCATAGCCTCTCTGGATCCAAAGAACGGGTGAAGTGCCTCGCTACGATCAGGCTGTGGCGACGACATCGAGCGAGGAGCGCAAGCAGCGGCTGGAGGCACGGCTGGCCAGCCTTCCCGACAGCCCGGGCGTGTATCTGTTCCGGGACCGCAACGGCGACGTGTTGTACGTCGGCAAGGCGAAGTCGCTGCGCAAGCGGGTGCAGTCGTACTTCCGGCGCGAGCTGTACGCGACGCGGATGACGGCGGAGCTGGTCGGGCGGATCGACGACATCGAGCTGCTCGCCGCCAGCACGGAGAACGAGGCGCTGCTGCTCGAGCAGAACATGATCAAACGGCATCGCCCGCCGTTCAACATCCGCTTGCGCGACGACAAGTCTTACCCGTACATCGCGGTCACGGTCGGCGACGAGTTCCCGCGCGTGATGTTCACCCGGGAGCGGCACCGCAAGGGCGTCCTCTACTTCGGGCCGTACTCGAGCGCGAAGAAGGTGCGGGAGACGCTCGACGTGCTGAACCGGGTCTTCCCGTACCGGCCGTGCGAGGGGCCGACGCCGGGCCGGCGCTCCGGCGTGCCCTGCCTCGACTACCACATCGGGCGCTGTGCGGCGCCCTGCGTCGGGCTGATCTCGCGTGAGGACTACGCCGACGTGATCGACGGCATCATCGAGTTCCTGTCGGGCCGAGTGCGGCCGCTGGAGCGGCGGCTGGAGGAGCGGATGAAGGAGGCGGCGGAGTCTCAGGAGTTCGAGGAGGCGGCCCGCTACCGCAACCGCCTGAACGCCGTCCGCCACCTCGCCGAGCGCCAGGTCGCCGACCATGTTGCGGGCGGCAGCGCCGACGTGCTCGCCGTTGCCGTCGACGGCGACACAGCCAACGTCCAGGTGTTCCATCTGCGCGACGGCCGGATGTCCGATCGCCGCAGCCTGTACCTCGAGAACGCGGGCGCCGGCACGGAGTCCGACGTACTGTGGGGATTCGCGCTCGAGTACTACGCCGGGCAGGTGGCGATCCCGTCGGAGGTGATCGTGCCGTCCTCGTTCGAGGACCGGGAGCTGCTGGCGAGCTTCCTCGGCGAACAGCGTGGGAGCCTGGTAGAGGTGCGCGTTGCCCAGCGCGGCGAGAAGCGGCGGATGGCGGAGCTGGCCGCCAAGAACGCGCAGCTGGCACTGGCGCACGACAAGCTGATGTCGCAGCGGACGCGGGCCCGGCGGATCGAAGCGCTGGAGGAGCTGCGCGAGTCGCTCAACCTGGAGTCGCTGCCGGTGCGCATCGAGTGCTTCGACATCTCCAACCTGGGCGACGCCAATCCCGTCGCGTCGATGGTGGTGTTCGAGGACGCCGTCGCCAAACGCTCCGACTACCGCAAGTTCGGCATGCGCCACACGGGCGGGCAGGACGACTTCGCGATGATGCACGAGGCGGTCGGCCGGCGGTTCGCGCGGATGACGACGGTCGACGCGGATGCCTACGACGCCAGCTTCGCGGCCGCCCCGAACCTGGTGGTGATCGACGGCGGCAAGGGGCAGCTGGGCGCCGCGCTGGCGGCCATGGCGGAGCACGACCTGCCCCGCGTGGCCGTGGTCTCGCTCGCCAAGCGGGAGGAGGAGGTGTTCGTGCCGGGCCGGTCGGATCCGATCCGCCTGCCGCGCGACTCGGCCGGGCTGCAGCTGCTGCAGCGGATCCGCGACGAGGCCCACCGGTTCGCGCTCGGGTTCCACCGCCAGCGGCGGGGGAAGCAGCAGGTCGATTCGATCTTCAACACGCTGCCCGGCGTCGGACCCGCCAGAAAACGCCTGCTGATGCAGCATTTCCAGACGGCCGATGCGCTGCTCGCCGCGTCCCGGCAGGAACTGGAGGCGGTGCCCGGCCTGCCGCCCAAGGTCGGCCGCGGCATCCACGACAGATTGCACAAGACGGGTTAGGGAAATCATCTAGCCTGCCCGGATGTCGCTGATCCCCGAGGATCCGCCCCAGGTCGAGCTGTCGGCGGCGCGCCGCCGCCGCACCAGCCCGCGTGTCGTCTGCCTCGGCGGCGGCACCGGACTGTCGATGATCCTGCGCGGGCTCAAGCGGGCCGCCGCCGTGACGGCGGTCGTCACCACCACGGACGACGGCGGCAGCTCCGGTCGGCTGCGCCGCGATTTCGGGATGCCGGCGCCGGGCGACGTGCGCCACTGCCTGTCGGCGCTGGCCGAGGACGAGTCGCTGGTCGGCACGCTGTTCGAGCACCGCTTCGCGACCGGTGAGCTGTCCGGGCACACGTTCGGCAACCTGTTCCTGGCCGGGCTGACCGACCTGCTGGGGTCGTTCGACCAGGCCGTGTCCGAGTCCGCCCGGGTGCTGGCGGTGGCCGGCCGGGTGGTACCCAGCACCACCGACATCGTCGAGCTGGTGGCCGAGGTCGAGGACGGCCGGACGGTGCGCGGCGAGACCGCGATCGCCGCCGACGGCTCGCCGGTCAAGACCGTCCGGCTCGACCCTCCGGACCCGCGGGCTCACCCGCGCTCGCTGGCGGCCATCGAGCGAGCGGACCTGATCGTGATGGGCCCAGGCAGCCTGTTCACCAGCACGCTGCCGCCGCTGCTCGTGCCAGGCATCCGGGAGGCGGTGCGGGCGGCCCGCGTGCCGCGCATCTACGTCTGCAATCTGCTGCAGCAGCCGGGCGAGACCGAGGGCTACCGCGCCTCCGACCACATCGCCCGGATCTACGAGCACGTCGGCTCCGACCTGATCGACGGCGTGCTGGTCAGCCGCAACCGGGCGGAGCACGGCGAGCCGGTGCCCGTCGACCGAGGCGGACTCCGCCGGCTGGGCGTCCGCGTGTTCGGCGCCCGGCTGGCCGGCGAATGGCAGCACGACTCCGACCGGCTCGCGCGGACGCTGGTGCGCCTGTCCCGCTGGAGGCCCGGGGATGACGTTCAGTGAGGATGTCCGGCGGGAGCTGGTCGGCCGCCAGCCATCGCGCGCGTGCTGCCGCGACGCGCTGCTGTCGGGCCTGATCCGGGGCGCGGGCTCGATCCAGGTGCGCGGGCACGGCGAGCTGGCCGTCGTGCTGGAGCTGGCCGACCCGGCCGCCGCGCGGCTGGCGTTCTCGATCGTCCGCCGTCGCGGCGCGGATGCCGAGATCGTCTCGTTCCGGGAGCGGCGGCTGCATCGCCGCAACCTGGTGCGGCTGAGGCTGGCGGGCGACCGCTCGCTGCAGCTGCTCCACGAGGTCGGGGTGCTGTCGTCGACGCTGGCACCGCTGCGCACGCCGCCGCGCCGGGTGGTGGGGAAGGCCTGCTGCCGCGGCTCGTTCCTGCGCGGCTGGTTCGTCGCCGCGGGTTCGGTGTCTGCCCCGCGGCGGCCGGCGCACCTCGAGCTGCGAGCGCCGGATGTGGAGGTGGCGGGGATGCTGTGCGCCATCGCGGCCGAGGACGGCTTCCGCCTGCGGCACGCCGCCCGGCGCGCGCATGCCATCGCCTACACCAAGCGACGGGAGACGATCCGCGACCTGCTCGTCCACATCGGGGCGCAGGACGCCGCCCTCTCGGCCGACGAGGCGGAGGTGATGGCGCGGACCCTGGAGCGAGCGAACCGGCTCACCAACTGCGATCGCGCCAACCTCGAGCGCACCAGCACCGCCGCCCACCGGCAGCGCGAGGCGATCGCGATGCTCGACCTCGACCGGCTCTCGCCGCCGCTGCGGGAGGTCGCCGAGCTGCGGCTCAAGCATCCCTCGAGCTCGCTGTCCGAGCTGGCACGGGCCGCCCAGCCTCCGCTCACCAAGTCCACAGTCGCCCGCCGGATGCGGGCGATTGTGGCGCTGGCGTCGTGAGGTATCGCTAACAAGTGCTTACAAAAACCTCAAAATCACCCTTTTAGGGGGTGCCCAGCTTTCGGCTTCCGGGCCATCATCAGATCACTGTCCTGTGGGTGGCAGCGCATCCCTCGCGCGACTGACCTGACCCCATCGGTTGCTGCCCGATCTTGCCGCCACCCACAGGACCCCGGGACTTCCTGGGACGCTCCTCCGGTAGACTCCTCTCCCGCCTTATGGCAACCACGAGGGGAGACTTCGGATGAGCGTTCGCGTTGCGATCAACGGGTTCGGCCGCATCGGCCGCAACGTGTTTCGGGCCGCCAGAGGCCGGGATACGGGCTTCGAGATCGTGGCGGTGAACGACCTCACCAGCGCCGCGACGCTTGCGCATCTGCTGCGCTACGACTCGGTCCACGGGCGCTATCCGGGCACGGTCGAGGCCGGCGACGGCAAGCTCGTGGTCGACGGCAAGGACGTGAAGGTGCTGTCCGAGCGCGACCCGGCGACGCTGCCCTGGGGCGACCTCGGCGTCGAGATCGTCGTCGAGTCGACGGGCTTCTTCACGAAGCGCGAGGGTGCGGCCAAGCACCTCGAGGCAGGTGCTCGCAAGGTCGTCATCTCGGCCCCGGCGACCGGCCCCGACATCACCGTGTGCATCGGCGTCAACGACGACCAGTACGACGCCGACCAGCACCACGTGATCTCGAACGCGTCGTGCACGACGAACTGCCTGGCCCCGCTGGCGAAGGTGCTGGTCGACTCGTTCGGGATCGAGCAGGGATACATGACGACCACGCACGCCTACACCAACGACCAGCAGATCCTCGACGCGCCGCACTCCGACCTGCGCCGCGCGCGGTCGGCCGCCGCCAACATTATCCCGACGTCGACCGGGGCCGCCAAGGCGATCGGGCTGGTCTTGCCCGATCTGCTGGGCAAGCTCGACGGCATCTCGATGCGCGTTCCGGTGCAGGACGGCTCGGTCACCGACCTGGTCGCCGTGCTCGACCGTGAGGTCACCCGCGACGAGGTCAACGGCGCGTTCGAAGCGGCGGCGGACAAGGGCCGGTTCGAGGGCATCCTCCAGTACACCGCCGACCCGATCGTCTCCACGGACATCATCGGCTCCTCGTACAGCTCCATCTTCGACTCCAGCCTGACCATGGCGAGCGGGAACGTCGTCAAGGTCATTTCCTGGTACGACAACGAATGGGGCTACTCGAACCGGGTCGTCGACCTGGTTTCGAAGATCGCGTGATGCGAACCGTCCGCGACCTGGACGCGGCCGGCAAGCGGGTGCTGGTGCGTGCCGACCTGAACGTGCCGCTGGACGGCGGTGCTGTCGCCGACGACACGCGCATCCGTAGGGCGATGCCGACCGTCGAGCTGCTGCTCGACCGCAGGGCGGCGAAGGTCACCCTGTGCTCGCACCTGGGCAGGCCGAAGGGCCGGCCCGACCCCGCGCTGTCCCTGCGGCCGGTCGCCGACCGGATCGCCGAGCTGCTCAGCCGGCCGGTCGCCTTCGGCGACGAGGACGGCGACCTGCGGCTGCTCGAGAACCTGCGGTTCGACCAGCGGGAGGAGGCCAACGACCCCGGGTTCGCCCGGGAGCTGGCCGACGACAACGACGAGTACGTCAACGACGCGTTCGGCGCGGCCCACCGCGCGCATGCCTCCACCGAGGGCGTGGCCCACCTGCTTCCGGCGTGGGCCGGGCTGCTGCTGGCGGCCGAGCTCGACGCCTTCCACCGCATCCTCGACGAGCCCGAGCACCCGTTCGTGGTGGTGATCGGCGGCGTCAAGGTGGCCGACAAGATCGGCGTCATCGACCGCTTCACCGAGCTGGCGGACACGATCCTGATCGGCGGCGCGATGGCGTTCACGTTCTTCGCCGCCAGGGGGCTCGGCGTCGGTGCGTCCCGGCATGAGGACGCTGACGGCCAGGAGATCGCCCGCCGGGCGATGGCCGACGCGGCGGAGCGCGGCTGCGAGCTGGTGCTGCCGGTGGACGTGATCGTCGCCGACCGGTTCGCCCTCGATGCTGACTACCGCACGGTTGACGCCGACGCGATCCCCGACGACTGGATGGGGCTGGACGTCGGGCCGCGCACGGTGCAGCTCTACGCGCAGCGGCTGGGCGCAGCCAAGACGATCTTCTGGAACGGCCCGATGGGCGTGTTCGAGCTGGAGCCGTTCGCCGGCGGCACGATCGGCATCGCCGACGCGGTTGCCGACTCCGGCGCCGTCTCGGTGGTCGGCGGCGGCGACTCAGTCGCGGCGGTCAACCGGGCCGGCGTCGCAGAGCGGATCACGCACGTCTCGACCGGCGGCGGTGCGGCGCTGGAGCTGGTCGAGGGCCACGAGCTGCCGGGCGTCGCCGCGCTGGAGAAGACCACCGCATGAGCCGGCGTCCGTTCGTCGCCGGCAACTGGAAGATGCACAAGACGGCATCGGAGGCCGGCGCGTTCGTTCGCGAGCTGGCCGGCCGGCTGCCTGCCGGCGTCGACGTCGCGGTCTGCGCGCCGTTCACCGCACTGGCGACGAGCGTCGACGCGGCTACGGGCACGCCGCTTCGGGTGTTCGCGCAGAACATGCATCAGCTCCCGCAGGGCGCGTTCACCGGCGAGATCTCCGCGCCGATGCTGCTTGACCTCGGCGTCGACGGGGTGCTGCTCGGCCACTCCGAGCGGCGGCAGCACTACGCCGAGACCGACGCCGCGCTGGCCGAGAAGCTGTCCGCCGCGCTGGACGCCGGCCTCGACGTGATCCTTGCCGTCGGCGAGTCAGAGGCCGAGCGGGAGGCAGGCCAGACCGGGTCGGTGCTGGAGCGTCAGGTGACCACCGGGCTCGGGCACGCGGGCGAGCGCGTCGTGACCATCGCCTACG
>DATLLN010000123.1:0-4546 GCA_035537835.1 Gaiellales bacterium | reverse complement strand
TGCAATCTAGCCAGGGCGTATGCTCGGCGGGAAGACGCGCTGCTCCGGACGCGTCGAGTGTGGCGGAGGAATGCATCCGCGTGAACGTCGAGGTCGAGATTGGCTCCATGGTCTCCAACTACCGCGTCGAGCGGCTGCTCGGCAGCGGCGCGATGGGGACGGTGTATCTCGCCCACGACGTGCACCTGGAACGGCCGGTGGCGCTCAAGCTGCTGGCGGCCGAGCTGGCGCGTGACGAGCGCTTCCGCGAGCGGTTCCTGCGGGAGTCGCGAACGGCCGCCCGGCTGGAGCACCCGGCGATCGTCCCGATCTACGCCGCCGGCGAGGCGGAGGGCACGCTGTTCCTGGCGATGCGCTACATCGAGGGGTCCGACCTGCGCGACATCATCAAGCGGCAGGGGCCGCTCGATTCCGACCGCGTCGTCGCGATCGTGACCCAGGTGGCCGAGGCGCTTGACGCGGCGCACGAGGCCGGCCTCGTGCATCGGGATGTCAAGCCGGGCAATATCCTGGTCGACCCGTCGGGCCGCGCCTATCTGTGCGACTTCGGCCTGGCCAAGCATTCGTCGACGGTCAACAGCCTGACACGCGATACCGCGTTCGTGGGCACGATCGACTACATCGCGCCCGAGCAGATCCAGGGCGGCTCGGTCGACGGGCGGGCCGACGAGTACGCCCTCGGCTGCGTGCTGTACGAGGCACTGACCGGGCTGCCGCCGTTTCGTCGAGACAGCGATCTGGCCGTCGTGTTCGCCCACCTCAAGGAACCGCCGCCGCTGCCCACGGCGATCCGGCCCGAGCTGCCCGATGGAATCGACGCGGTCGTGGCGCGGGCGCTGGCCAAGCATGCCTCTCAGCGCTACGCCTCCTGCGCCGAGCTGGCGCGGGATGCCGCCGTCGGACTGGCCGGAGGCGAGGTCGACGCGCCGCCCCCGCGCGAGCTGGCGCACGCCTTCCTGATCACCGACGTCCGCGGGTACACGCGGTTCACGCAGCAGCAGGGCGACGATGCCGCCGCCCAGCTCAGCGAGCGGTTCATCCGGTTGGCCACCGTGCAGATCCAGCAGTTCGACGGACGCGTGATGGCGACGCACGGCGACGAGGTGGTCAGCGTGTTCGAGTCGCCGCGCCGCGCGCTCCGCGCGGCGCTGGGCATCCAGGCCGCCGTTGTGGCCGACGGGTTCCCGCTGGGCGTCGGCGTCGGGCTGGACGCCGGCGAGGCGGTCGAAGTGGGCGACGACTACCGCGGCGGCGCGCTCAACATGGCCGCGCGGCTGTGCTCCGCCGCCGGCGGCGGCGAGGTGCTGGCCAGCGAGCCGCTCGTCCACCTGGCCCGCCGGGTCGAGGGCATCGCGTACCTGGAGGGCCGGATCGAGCGGCTGAAGGGCATCGAGCAGCCGGTCAAGGTCGTTGAGGTCGTGCCGGCCGAACGCGGCGACAGCCTCACCCGGCGGATTCGCCGGCGCATGCACGGCCGCCGCTGGGGCCGCGCCGCAATCGCCGCCGGCGCGGTGATCGGCGCCCTCGCCGGCCTCGCCGTCGTGCGGGCCGGATCGGACGGCGGTCCGCCGGCGATCGGGTCGCATCCCAACACGATCGCCGCTTTCGACACGCATACTCACGAGCTCGTCGGCGAGGTGCATCTCGGCGCCGATCCCGGCGACGTTCAGTCGTTCGCCGGAGCGATCTGGACGATGACCTCCGGTGGGACGTTGAACCGGATCGACCCGAAGAAGTTGCGCGTCACTGAGTCGCTCGCGGTCGGCGAGGGACCGTGGACGACGGGTGACGGATCGGTCTGGGCGATCGCGGACGACGACCCGACGGCACTGATCCGGATCGATCCCACCTACATGACCAAACGCGAGATCCGGCTGCATACTGACACCCCGGACACCGGCTTCCCGCCATCCGTGGGGATCGCGGTCGGGGGTGGGCTCGTGTGGGTGGCCGGCAACGCCCACGTGGAGGGGTTCGATCCAGCGACCGGCAAGCTCATCCACAGCTATCCGATCAACGGCGCCTGGTGGCTACGGTTCGAGGACGGCGCGCTGTATGTCGCATCGTCGCCCACTGGTTACGTGCGGAAGGTCGACCCCGACACCGGGGACATCCTCTGGAAGACACAGTTCCAGCCGTGGATCAACGACCTGCTGGTCAGTGGTGGATCGTTGTGGGTCGTCATCGGTGCGGATGCGACGGTGCATCAGGTGGCGCTGAACGACGGCAGGGAGCTGGCAACGATCGCGACGGGGCCACCCAACAGCGATCCACAGACCATCACGGCCGGCGACGGTGCACTCTGGGTCGACAACCCGCGGCGCGGCACCGTGGCGAGGATCGACCCGGTCAATCCTCGCCGCAGGCCGCAAAGCTTCCCCACGGGGCACGCGGCTGCCGGGTTGGTCGAGGAGGATGGGCTGCTGTTCGTCGGGCTGTTCGCGGGACCGGCCGACGACCTGAAGGGCGTGACTGGCGACGTCGCGCGGGTCGGCATGCGCGAGGACTGGCTGAACGAGCCCGACCCGGCGCTGGCCTGGAGCCGCCCGCTCTGGCAGCTCGAGTACGCCACGCTTGCCAAGCTCTACAACTACCCCGATCGGGCCGGCAGTCCCGGCGGTGTTCTGATTCCCGAACTGGCAACGGCCATGCCGAAGTTCTCGGACGGCGACCGCACCGTGCGGATCACCGTGCGCGATGGGTACCGGTTCTCTCCGCCGTCCGGCCAGCCAGTGACTGCCGAGACCGTGCGCCGGTCGATCGAGCGCGCGCTGTCGCCGGATCTCGCGCCCCAGACACCAGGTTCCGTCTATCTGACCGACCTGGTCGGCGAGCGTGCGTTCTTGGCCGGCAGCGCGGACCACGTCAACGGCATCTTGGTCAACGGGAGCACCCTGACGCTGCGCTTCAGAACGCCGCATCCGGATGTCGCGGCGCTGCTTGCCATGCCGTTCTTCGGCGTCGTGCCCGACGACACCCCGTGGACGCGGCTGAGCACCGCACCGCCCAGCGCCGGGCCGTATTACGTGACCACGCACAATTGGTACGTGGTGGCCAAGCGCAACCCGAACTACGGCGGCGACAGGCCGCACGAGCTCGACGCGATGACGTTCGAGATCGACGTCGCCACGGGCGAAGCGGCCAACCGGATCGCCGCCGGCACCCTGGACATGGTCTCCGAACAGCCGCCGGACACCGGCGCGATCTCCGCCGGCGGCGAGATCGCGAAGCGCTACGGCGAGCCACGGGCCGGTGGGCCCCGCTGGCAGATGACGCCGACCAACGGCCTGTCCTTCTACATGCTGAATATCAACCGGCCGCCGTTCGACGACCTCTCCGTCCGGCGGGCGGTTGCATACGCGATCGACCGTCCGGCGCTCGCGACGGCCGACCAGGCGATGCCGGCGGACGGGTATCTGCCGAAGGACATGCCCGGCGTCACCGGGGCGCATATCTATCCGGTCGACGGGCCTGATCTGGCAAAGGCCCGGACGCTGATGCACGGCCGTACCGCAACGGTCGTCCTGGTCACGTGCACGTCCGGCGTGTGCCGCGAACAAGCGCAGATCCTGCGGCGCAACCTCGCGGCCATTGGCATCGAGTTGCGTGTTCGCCAGATGGAGAACATCTACGACGCTGACCCGGATACGTGGGACATGTCCGCCCGCCAGTGGATCCTCGATGAGTACGACCCGCGCGGAATCATCGGGACGCCGATGTTCGACGCCGACCCCGGACTCAACCCGACCGGGTTCGGGCCTGCACCGCTGCGACGGGCTCTAAACCGGGCCGAGGCCGCCTCCGGGGCCGAGCGGGCCGACCGGTTTGGTGCGCTCGAACGGCGGATCCTGCGCAGCTCCGTGCCCTGGATTACCTACGAGCAGCTCGCGGCGCCGGTGTTCACTTCCGGCCGGCTCGGCTGCGTAATTGCCAGCCCGGCGTACAGCGGCGTCAACATCGCCGCGCTTTGCCTGAACGGCTGACGGTTGCCGACCCGGCGTGCGGGCCGTACCGTTTGCCGATGGCAGTGGTTGACCCGCCGATAGCCCGCACCCGGCGTGTGGCGCAGCCCACGTGGGCGCGGACAATCGCGGCCGCGACCCTCGCGGTGGTGGCCGGCCCGGCCGCCGCGGCAGCGGTGCTGCTCGTGCTCTGGTCTCTGCTGCACGCGGCCGGTGTCACGCCGTCCCAGTCGATCGGCGAGACGGCGCTATTGGACACGCTGCCCGGCTCGAACGTGCTTTGGGACATCCTCGGCGGCGCGGTGTTCACCGGCCTGGTGGTGCTCGACGCGCTGGTCCGCATCCGCTGCGTGCGCGCCGTCGCCGCCGTAAGGCTGCCCAGCGGCTGGGCCGTGCTGTCGGTGCTGATCGCGCCGGGCGGCTGGGCGTGGCTGGACGATCGCGTCGAGGCGCTGCCGATCATGGCCGCCTCGATCGCCGTGATGTCGCTGATCGTCCGCGCGTTCGCCCGGCGCGATCAGCACCGACAGCACGGCCCAGCCGCTGGGCAGCCGCACGGCGGCGACGGCGCGCACACAGCGGAT
>DATLLN010000122.1:0-2000 GCA_035537835.1 Gaiellales bacterium | reverse complement strand
GGCCTAGAGCGTTTTCTTCTTGTGTAGGGGCCGGCTGAAGCCAGGCTGAAGCCGACCCCCACGTACGAAAGCAGACGCTTTAAAGAGCGACCGCTCATGGCAGCAGCGAACGGCCGTCGCGGCCCGACAGGGTGACGCCCGCCGCCCGCGCCAGCGTCGGCGCGATGTCGAGCGGTGTGACCGCCTCGGTGGAGCGCCCGGGACGAACGCCCGCACCCAGGAGCAGCAGCGGGACACGCGTGTCGTAGTCGTGCATCGTGCCGTGGGTGGTCGCATCCCCGTCCACGCGCTGCTCGAGGATCCAGTCGCGCTGCGGCACCAGGAACAGGTCGCCGCTGCGGTCCGCGACGAAGCCGCGGGCGATTGCCTGGGTGACGGCGTCGCCGCGATCGATCTGATCGCGCCGGACCACTCGCGTCAGGCCCGGCACCTCGCGCAGCGCGAGCTCGACCGCCCGCACAGCGGCCGGCGACATTCTCCAGCGGTCGAACAGCCCCTCGGCGAAGTAGATCTGACCGCCGAGGCTGGCGGCGACGTAGGTGCCCTGGGAGGGCGCACCCCAGGTCTGGACCAGCGCCTGCTCGACCACGGCGCCGAGGTCCTCGTTGGCGATCCGGCCGGCCCCGTGCTGCTCGGGAATGACGGCAACCCCGTGATCCGAAGTCAACGCCAGCAGATAGCGGTCGCGTCCAACCGAGCGGTCCAGGTGCTCGATCAGCGCGCCGATCGTCGCGTCGAGGTTGATGAGGATGTCTTCGACTTCGCGGCTGCGGGGCCCGAAGTCGTGCCCGACCATGTCGAGCGCGGAGAAGCTGACACCCAGGAAGTCGGTCGTGCCCCGCTGCCCGAGCTGCCACCGATCGATCAGCCGGGCGGCGAGACGGCCCAGATATGCGTCCGACAGCGGACTCTTCTGCCAGTGATCGGCGAACACCGCGTCAACACCCGCGCCCCCGGCGATGCGATGCGGAAACAGGGTCGTCCAGCCGCGATCGGGCCGCTCGCCCGGGAGCGCGTCGCCGTACTGATAGGAGTCCGCGGGCGCCGCCAGCTGCCACTCGCGGTGCTGTTCGGCCTCGAAGCTGTCGTCGGCGAAGAACCTGGCCACGTCCGGCACCGGTGCCGGCGCGAAAGCCGTCGAGGTGACGAATGACCGCGACGGCTCGTCGAACCACACCACCGCATCACCGCCGTGGCCGGCAAGACCGATGGCGCTGCGCGGCTTGAGCGACAGCGATACCACCCGTGCGCCCGGCTTCTGCGCCCGCAGTTCGTCGGCGAGGGTCGTCACGAGCATGCGCCGCGCGCTCGCATTCGACACTGCTGGTCGCTGATACGAGACCGCCGTGACGTCGAGATCGTCGTTGCAGGTGATGACGCGGCGCTCGCCGCGGTCCCACCAGCGATTGAGGATCATGCCGTGGGTGCGCGGCAGGGTTCCGGTCGCGATCGACGTGTGACCGGCGCACGTGATGGTGCTCCAGTAGGGGTACTCGGCATTGGCGAAGTCGGCGCCCTGCGTGAGGAGCGTGCGAAACCCTCCGTGCCACCGCGACGCGAAGGTCGTGAGGTAGTCCGCCCGCATCTGATCGACCACGACGACGACGACCAGCGACACGGCGCCGCCGTTCTGCGCCGCTGGCGCCGCGGGTGAGAGAGCCGTCGCCGCCGCCAGACTCGCGAATACCGCCAGCTTCCGCCACATCAACCGAAACTATCGCGCCGGTGTGACGGAGCCGTGAACACGGACCGGCGTGTGTGGCGGAGTTTTCAGGCTGCCCATTCGTGCGGTTGCGGGTCAGGCCCGCCGGGGCGATTCGACGAAGGCCCTGAGCCGTTCGATCGCCGAGTCCCACTGGTGGGAGATCCGATCGAGCGTCTGGCGCGCTGCGGCTCGACTGGCTGGGCTGGCGGCTAGGGCTTGACCACCTTCACCATGTAGTAGTTGATCGACTGCGGTACGGCCTTGAACCAGTGCGGCGTGCCGGCCGGAATCACGA